>NZ_JBHZCN010000154.1:0-16480 GCF_042755465.1 Kitasatospora sp. NPDC059160
CAGACCCCGGACCGGGGGCGGGGAGGCACACGCGCGACGGGGTCAGGCGGAGATGCCGGCGGCGGCGCCGAGGTCCCGCTTGATGTCGGCGAGCAGCCCGGCGGCCCGCTCCCGGGCGGCGGCCAGGTCGGCCGCGCTGCCGACCGGGAGGACGACCTCCAGGTAGCACTTGAGCTTGGGCTCGGTGCCGGAGGGGCGGACCACGATCCGGGCCGAGCGCACGGTCTCGCCGGCCAGGTAGTAGCGCAGGCCGTCGGTGGGCGGCAGCTCGGCGGAGCCGGCCGAGAGGTCGTCGGCGCGGGTGACGGTCAGTCCGGCCAGGACGGTCGGCGGCTGCTCGCGCAGCCGGCGCATGGCGTCGGCGATCAGCGAGAGGTCCTGCACCCGGACGGACAGCTGGTCGGTGGCGTGCAGGCCGTGCTCCAGCGCCAGGTCGTCCAGCAGGTCGGTCAGCGTGCGGCCGGACCGCTTGAGCGTCGCGGCCAGCTCGGCGACCAGCAGGGCGGCGGTGATGCCGTCCTTGTCCCGGACGCCCTGCGGGTCGACGCAGTAGCCGAGCGCCTCCTCGTAGCCGTAGCGCAGGCCCTCGGCACGGGAGATCCACTTGAAGCCGGTCAGCGTCTCGGCGTAGCCCAGGCCGGCGGCCTCGGCGATCCGGCCGAGCAGGGTGGCGGAGACGATGGTGGTGGCGAAGGTGCCCTCGGCCTTCTTCGCGACCAGCGCGGAGCCCAGCAGCGCGCCGACCTCGTCGCCGCGCAGCATCCGCCAGCCGGAGGTGCCGTTGCCGCTGCCCACGGCGTTGCCGTTGACCGGGACGGCCACCGCGCAGCGGTCGGCGTCCGGGTCGTTGGCGATCACGATGTCCGGGCCGACCGCGGCGGCGGTGCGGAAGGCGAGGTCCATCGCCCCCGGCTCCTCCGGGTTGGGGAAGGCCACGGTCGGGAAGTCCGGGTCGGGCTCGGCCTGCTCGGCGACCACGGTCGGCGCGGGGAAGCCGGCCCGGCGGAAGGCGGCGACCAGGGTGTCGCGGCCGACGCCGTGCATCGGGGTGTAGACCACGTCCAGCTCGCGCGGGCTGTGCTCGTCGACGATCGAGACGGCCCGGGTCAGGTAGGCGTCGACGACGTCCTCGCCGAGCACCTCCCAGCCCTCCCCGGCGCGCGGGACGTCGTCCAGCGAGCCGATCGCGTCGATCTCGGCGGCGATCCCGGCGTCGGCCGGCGGGACGATCTGCGAGCCGTCGCCCAGGTAGACCTTGTAGCCGTTGTCCTGCGGCGGGTTGTGGCTGGCGGTGACGGTCACGCCGGCGGCCGCGCCCAGGTGGCGGACGGCGAAGGCGAGCACCGGGGTCGGCAGCGGGCGCGGCAGCAGCGCGGCGCGCAGACCGGCGCCGACCACCACGGCGGCGGTGTCCCGGGCGAAGTCGTACGACTTGTGCCGGGCGTCGTAGCCGATCACCACGAGGTCGCCGAGGCCCTGCTGCTTCACGTACGCGACCAGGCCGGCGGCGGCCCGGATCACCACGGCGCGGTTCATCCGCATCGGGCCGGCGCCGAGCTCGCCGCGCAGCCCGGCGGTGCCGAACTGGAGGCGGTCGGAGAAGCGCTCGGCGAGCTCGGCCCAGGCGAGCGTGTTGTCCTCCTGGGCCTCCGCGCCCTCGGCCCGGGCGAGCAGGGCGGCGAGCTCCTCGCGGGTCTGCGGGTCGGGGTCCTCGGCCAGCCAGGTGCGGGCCCGGGCGAGGAGGTCGGTGGTAGGTGCCTGCGTCATGTTCTTGCCTGCTCCATCGGGAAGTGCGTCGGGTGACGGCCGGAGGGTTCCACGCAAAGGGGAGTAGAAGAGGTGTGCACATGCGGACGGGGCCCCCGGGATGGCGTGATCAGCGGATCACGCCGCCCGTGGGCCCCGTCGTTCATGATTCTGCGCCCGGCAGGCGTCAGATCCGCTCCAGGACCTTCGCCAGCAGCTCGCCCATGCGCTCGGCCGAGGCCTTGCCGGCCTCCAGGACCTCTTCGTGGTTGAGCGGCTCGCCGGTGATGCCGGCGGCCAGGTTGGTGACCAGGGAGATGCCGAGCACCTCGGAGCCGGCCTCGCGGGCGGCGATGGCCTCCAGCGTGGTGGACATGCCGACCAGCTCGCCGCCGATCACCCGGGCCATGTTGACCTCGGCCGGGGTCTCGTAGTGCGGGCCGCGGAACTGGACGTAGACGGCCTCGTCCAGGCTCGGGTCGACCTCGTGGCACAGGGCGCGCAGGCGCTTGGAGTACAGGTCGGTGAGGTCGACGAAGTTGGCGCCGACGATCGGGGAGTCCGCGGTCAGGTTGATGTGGTCGCTGATCAGGACCGGCTGACCCGGGGTCCAGCCCTGGCGCAGACCGCCACAGCCGTTGGTCAGCACGATGATCCCGCAGCCGGCCGCGGCGGCGGTGCGCACGCCGTGGACGACGGTGGCGACGCCGTGGCCCTCGTAGTAGTGGTTGCGGCCCAGGAAGATCAGGGCGCGCTTGTCGCCGATCTTCACCGAGCGGATCTTGCCGGCGTGGCCGGCCACGGCGGGGGCGGGGAAGCCCGGGAGGTCGGTGACCGGGAACTCGGCCACGGTCTCGCCCAGGGCGTCGGCGGCCGGCACCCAGCCGGAGCCCATCACCAGGGCGACGTCGTGCCGCTCGGCACCGGTCAGCTCGCGCAGGCGCTCGGCGGCGGCCTGGGCGGCGGCGTAGGGGTCGGCGGAGACGACCGACTGAGGAGAAGCGTTCACGGGTCCGAGGATAGACGGCTTTCGGCTACGCGCGTAGAAATTCGCCCGCGGCATGCCGGATCGTTACCCGGTTGGCCCGAAAACACAGCTCGGTGGCGCTTTCGGGTGACCGGGTTCGTCGATTCGTACGGAAAGAGGACCGGCGGTCAGCACGGCCGCCGGCGCAGCTCCATCACGTAGTCGTGCGGGGCCCCGGCGCTCTCCGCGGCGTCGGCGATCAGACCGAGGTAGCGGGCCGCGGGCAGGCCGCCCTCGTAGTCGTTGAGCACGTACGTCCAGACCGGGATGTCGCCGTCCAGGGTCTGCGCCCGCAGCTTGATCTTGCGGTAGATGCCGAGCTGGACGCCCTCCCAGCGGTCCAGGCCCTCCTCGTCCATCGGCGCGATGTCGTAGAGGGAGACGAAGACCTGGTCCTTCTCGTCCTCCACGACGGTGGCCAGCGAGCCCTCCCAGCCGAGCTGCTCGCCGCCGAAGGTGAGCCGCCAGCCGTCCAGCCACCCCGTGCCGCGCAGCGGGGAGTGCGGGGCTCGGCGGGTCATCTGCCGGGCATCGAGGTTGGTGGCATACGCGGCGTAAAGGGGCATGGGTGCAGCGTAGCCCGGTCGGCCCACGGGGCGGGGCGAGTGGATGAAGAGATCGAGCGCGGACCCCCTTGTGGCGCCGCTCCCGGCGTGCGGGACAATGGGGTACGTGACTCGGATCGTGATCATCGGTGGCGGACCCGGCGGCTACGAGGCGGCCCTGGTGGCCTCTCAGCTCGGCGCGGAGGTGACCGTCGTCGACCGCGACGGTCTGGGCGGATCGGCGGTGCTCACGGACTGCGTGCCGTCGAAGACCCTGATCGCGACCGCGGAGGTGATGACCACCTTCGACAGCTCGTACGAGGAGCTGGGCATCACCGTCGACCAGGGCGCCGCCGAGGGGCGGGAGTCCAAGGTCATCGGCGTCGACCTGGGCAAGGTCAACCGCCGTGTGAAGCGCCTGGCGATCGCGCAGTCCCACGACATCACCCAGTCCGTCACCCGCGCCGGGGTCACCGTGCTGCGCGGGCGCGGCCGGCTCGGCGCCGGCGGGCAGGCCGTGGACGGCTCCCGCGAGGTGCTGGTGGACGGCCCCGACGGCAGCGTGCAGTCGCTGCGCGCCGACGCGGTGCTGATCGCCACCGGCGCCCACCCGCGCGAGGTGCCGGACGCCGAGCCGGACGGCGAGCGGATCCTCACCTGGACCCAGGTGTACGACCTGGAGGAGCTGCCCCGCGAGCTGATCGTGGTCGGTTCCGGTGTGACCGGTGCCGAGTTCGCCGGCGCGTACCAGGCGCTCGGCTCGAAGGTCACCCTGGTGTCCAGCCGCGACCGGGTGCTGCCGGGCGAGGACCCGGACGCCGCCGAGGTGCTGGAGGAGGTCTTCCGCCGCCGCGGCATGAACGTGATGAGCCGTTCGCGCGCCGAGAGCGCCAAGCGGATCGGCGACCGGGTCGAGGTGACCCTCTCCGACGGCAAGGTGATCGAGGGCACCCACTGCCTGATGGCGGTCGGCTCGATCCCCAACACGGCCGAGATGGGCCTGGAGGAGGCCGGGGTCAAGCTCAACGACTGGGGCCAGATCCAGGTCGACCGGGTCTCCCGCACCAGCGCCCCGGGCGTGTACGCGGCCGGCGACTGCACCGGCGTCTTCATGCTCGCCTCGGTGGCGGCCATGCAGGGCCGGATCGCGATGTACCACGCGCTGGGCGACGCGGTGCAGCCGTTGAACCTCAAGACCGTGGCCTCCAACGTCTTCACCGACCCGGAGATCGCCACCGTCGGCTACACCGCCGCCGACGTGGAGTGCGGGAAGATGGACGCCGTCGTGGTCAAGCTGCCGCTGCGCGGCAACCCGCGGGCGAAGATGCAGGGCATCCGGGACGGCTTCGTGAAGCTGTTCTGCCGCCCGGGCACCGGCATCGTGGTCGGCGGCGTCGTGGTCGCCCCGCGGGCCAGCGAGCTGATCCACCCGATCGCGCTCGCGGTGGACGCCAATCTGACGGTCGAACAGGTGGCCAGCGCCTTCACCGTCTACCCGTCGGTCTCCGGCTCGACCGCCGAGGCCGCCCGGCAGCTGCACGTCCGGAAGCGGGCCGGCGGCGAATCCTGAGCTCAAGGCGCACAGTTGGGGCGGCTGCCGGTCGGCGGCCGCCCTTCGCGCAGGCATGATCGTCACCCGGACGGCGGGCGCAGTTCCGGGTTGTTGACGGCGCGTATTGTACGGTCACGCGCCGCTCTTGCGTGAGCAATTCCCGCTACCAGCTGCAAACGCCTGAAAGCAGACGGTCACGCAGGTTACCGTCGGTTCTGTGTTTGCAGCAGAACGTCGCCAGTTGATCCTCGAAATGGTGCGCGCCAACGGAGCGGTCTCGCTCCGGGAGTTGGCCCGCGTCGTCCAGACCTCCGAAGTGACCGTGCGCCGTGACGTGCGGGCGCTGGAGGCAGAAGGGCTCCTCGACCGCCGGCACGGCGGCGCGGTGCTCCCCGGCGGCTTCAGCCGCGAACCCGGATACCCGCAGAAGACCCACCTGTCCGCGGCGGAGAAGAGCGCCATCGCGGACCTCGCCGCCGGGCTGGTGGAGGAGGGCGACGCGGTGGTGGTCGGCGCCGGCACCACCACCCAGGAGCTGGCCCGCCGGCTGGCCCGGGTGCCCGGGCTGACGGTGGTCACCAACTCGCTGCTGGTCGCCCAGGCGCTGGCGCACGCCAACCGGGTCGAGGTGGTGATGACCGGCGGGACCTTGCGCGGCTCCAACTACGCCCTGGTGGGCAGCGGCGCCGAGCAGTCCCTGCAGGGGCTGCGGGTCACCAAGGCCTTCATCTCCGGCAGCGGGCTGACCGCCGAGCGGGGGCTGTCGACCGCGAACATGCTGTCCGCGAGCGTGGACCGGGCCATGGTGCTGGCGGCCGCCGAGGTCATCGTCCTCGCCGACCACACCAAGCTCGGCGCGGCCGGCATGTTCCAGACCGTCTCCACCGAGACCATCACCCGGCTGGTCACCGACGAGCAGGCCACCGCCGACGACGCCTGCGCCCGCGAACTGGACGCGCTCGCCGACTGCGGGGTGCAGATCGACCTGGCTCCGCTCGGGGCCGCGCCGAGCGGCGACGCCCCCGTGCACGGCACCGGCAGCGGCCCGGTCCACCAGACCCAGCCGGGCCCGCTGGGCCGCCGTCCGGTCCCGCCGCCCGGCGGCGCCCCGCTGCCCGGCCAGCGCCGCCCCGGGGCGCACGGCGGCGGCCCGGTCGGCCCCGGCGGGCTGCCGGTCCGGCTGGCCGAGATGGGCCTGCCGCGCGGGCGCTGAGCCCGGCCGTGCCGTCGCGCGGGCCTACCCGCCCCGGAGGCGGGCGGGCGAGTAAACGCGACCGGTCCGCACCCCCGAAGGGAGTACGGACCGGTCGAAGACTGACGAACCCGTCGTCAGTCCTTGATCTCGCAGAGCGCGGCGCCGCTGCTGACGCTCGCGCCGACCTCGGCCTTGAGGCCGACCACGGTGCCCGCCTTGTGGGCGTTCAGCGGCTGCTCCATCTTCATCGCCTCCAGGACCACGATCAGCTCGCCCTCGGCGACGACCTGGCCCTCCTCGACGGCGACCTTGACGATGGTGCCCTGCATCGGCGAGGCCAGGGTGTCACCGCTGACGGACGAGCCGGCCTTCTTGGCGCCCACCCGGCGCTTGGCCTTGGCGGCACCGGTCGCACCGGCGGCCGGGGCCGCCGCGACGCCCAGCGAGGACGGCAGCGAGACCTCGATCCGCTTGCCGCCGACCTCGACGACCACGGTCTCCCGGGTCTCCGCCTCCTCGCCCTCGCCGGCGCCGCCGGTGAAGGCCGGGATGGTGTTCTCGAACTCGGTCTCGATCCAGCGGGTGTAGATCGTGAACGGGCCCTCGCCGCCGTGCACCTCCGGCGCGAACGCCGGGTCGGTGACGACCGCCTGGTGGAACGGGATGGCGGTGGCCATGCCCTCGACCTTGAACTCGTTCAGCGCGCGCCTGGCCCGCTCCAGGGCCTGCTTGCGGTCGCGGCCGGAGACGACCAGCTTGGCCAGCAGCGAGTCCCAGGCCGGGCCGATGACCGAGCCGGACTCCACGCCGGAGTCCAGGCGCACGCCCGGGCCGGACGGCGGGGCGAACAGCGTCACGGTGCCGGGCGCGGGCAGGAAGTTGCGGCCCGGGTCCTCGCCGTTGATGCGGAACTCGAAGGAGTGACCGCGCACCTCCGGGTCGCCGTAGCCGAGCTCCTCGCCGTCGGCGATCCGGAACATCTCGCGGACCAGGTCGATCCCGGTGACCTCCTCGGTGACCGGGTGCTCCACCTGCAGACGGGTGTTGACCTCCAGGAAGGAGATCGTGCCGTCCAGCGCGACCAGGAACTCGCAGGTCCCGGCGCCCTCGTAGCCGGCCTCCTTGAGGATGGCCTTGGAGGCGCGGTACAGCTCGGCGTTCTGGGCCTCGGTCAGGAACGGCGCGGGCGCCTCCTCGACCAGCTTCTGGTGCCGGCGCTGCAGCGAGCAGTCACGGGTGGAGACGACCACCACGTTGCCGTGCTTGTCCGCGAGGCACTGGGTCTCCACGTGCCGCGGGTTGTCCAGGTAGCGCTCCACGAAGCACTCGCCGCGACCGAAGGCGGCGACCGCCTCGCGCACCGCGGACTCGTACAGCTCCGGGATCTCCTCCAGGTTGCGGGCGACCTTGAGGCCGCGGCCGCCGCCGCCGAAGGCCGCCTTGATGGCGACCGGCAGGCCGTGCTCCCGGGCGAACGCGACGACCTCGTCGGCACCCGAGACCGGGTCCGGAGTGCCGGCCACCAGCGGGGCGCCGGCGCGCTGGGCGACGTGACGGGCGGTGACCTTGTCACCGAGGTCGCGGATGGCCTGCGGCGGCGGGCCGATCCAGGTCAGGCCCGCGTCGAGGACGGCCTGGGCGAACTCGGCGTTCTCCGACAGGAACCCGTAGCCGGGGTGGACGGCGTCGGCGCCGGAGTCCTCGGCGGCCTTGAGGACCTTGGCGATGTCCAGGTAACTGGTGCCGGGGGTGTCACCGCCCAGCGCGTAAGCCTCGTCGGCCGCGCGGACGTGCAGCGCATCCCGGTCCGGCTCGGCGTAGACGGCGACGCTGGCGATACCGGCGTCCGAGCAGGCCCTGGCGACGCGGACGGCGATTTCCCCGCGGTTGGCGATGAGCACCTTGCGCACTGTGGCTCCCTTCTTGAACCTCGATGAGTTTATGGATTCCTGGGCGGTACCGGCGAGTAGCCCCGGGTTGTGAACTATCCCACACGCTCGGTGATGGGATTCCCCGCCGCCGGGACGGGGTTGAGAACGACTGCGCAGGTGGTGGCAGGTGTGCTCGCACGGGGGTGGTCGACGGTGGGTGACCGCGGGGCGGCGTGGCGGGTCGGTGGGATGGGACACACCTTCCGCGGCCCGCTCATGCCGCGGTGCTTCCGGCCGGTGCCGCGGCGGTGGGGCGACGGAGCGCCTCGGCCGTCACGTCGGCGACCGGCTCGACCATGTCCGGCCCGTACGCGTCCGGGTTGACCACCCGCAGGACGAGGGCGAAGGTGCCGTTCCGGCCGTGCTCGCGGGCCAGTTCGCGGTGGTGCGCGACCAGGTAGCGCACGCCCGCCTGGTTGGCCGTGCCGGTCTGGCCGGAGATCAGGAACACCGGGCGGCCGCCCTCCGGGGTGGCGATCCGGGCCAGTAGGACGTGGGTCCGGTCGGCTTCGACGGTGAAGTCCCGGTCGCCGACCACGATCACGTTGCTGCCCGGGCCCGGACCGGAGGTGACCAGCACGCCCGGCAGGCCCCAGGCCAGGTGAGCGGCCATCCGCTCGTTGCTGACCGGACCGCCCAGGCACAGCTCGGTCTTGGCGCCCAGGCCGCGGTGCGCGGCGTCGTGGGCGACCAGTTCGGGCCGGGCGCCGCACTCCTCGACCAGCCCGGCCAGCCACATCAGGGCGTAGGCGTCCCGGCGGGTCACGGTGTTGGCGTGCGAGCCCGTCCCGACGCTGCGGGGCACCACGATCAGGCAGTCGCTGCCGGACGGGAGCCCGAAGAACTCCCGTACCCGCTCGACCTTCCGGCGCCGCCGCAGGGCCTGAGCCAGCCAGCCGAGCCCGGCGCTGATGGCGCTGGCCACCAGGCCGAGCACCACGTTGAGCACGTTGTCGGTCATCGCCCGCGTTCCCCTCCCCGTTCGGACGCCGGTCAGCTTAGAGGCACAAGCAGGCGGACTGGCAGGTCAGTTGGCCCACAGATCGGTGATGCGGACGTCCAGGTCGGCGAGCAGCCGGCGCAGCAGCGGCAGGGACAGGCCGATGACGTTGCCCGGGTCGCCGTCGATGCCGTCGACGAACGGCGCCGAGCGGCCGTCCAGGGTGAACGCCCCGGCCACGTGCAGCGGTTCGCCGGAGGCGACGTAGGCGGCCACCTCCGCGTCGTCCGGGGTGCCGAAGCGGACGGTGGTGGAGGCGGTCGCCGAGGACTGCCGGCCGGTCGCGGTGTCGATCACGCAGTGGCCGGTGCGCAGCACCCCGGCGCGGCCGCGCATGGACTGCCAGCGGGCCAGCGCCTCGGTGGCGTCGGCCGGCTTGCCGAGGGCCAGGCCGTCCAGTTCCAGGACGGAGTCGCAGCCGATCACCAGCTCGCCGCCGGTCAGTTCGGCGGCGACGGCCTTCGCCTTGGCCTCGGCCAGGACGAGGGCGAGCTCGCCGGGGGTGGCGGCGGTGATCGCGTCCTCGTCGACGCCGCTGACCACCACGCGCGGGTCGAGCCCCGCCTGGCGCAGCAGCCCGAGGCGGGCGGGGGAGGCGGAAGCGAGGACGAGGGAGCGCTGGTCGGTCATGCCCACCAGGGTAGGGGGTTGGTGGTTGAGCCGTTCTGGTGAACGACTCAGGTGAAGTACCGGCTGACCATGATCAGGACGGCACCCACCAGCACGATCGCGGCGAGCACCTTGCCGGCCCGCTGCATCCGCTCCTGCATGCGACGGGCCTCGGGCGAGGGCCCGTCCTCGGGGTCTGACCAGAGCACCCGTCCAGAGTGCGGTGCGGGTGGGCCCGGCCGCCTGAGTATCCGTACTCAGGTTTCGGGCAAAGCGGGCGAGCGACCGGGCGAGTCGGGGAGCAGGAAGTCGGGCCGGCCGACTTCCTGCTCCGCGTGGTCAACTCAGTGCGCCCAGCCCGAGGTGCGCCAGGCGTTGACGCCCGGGTGGACGGCGGGGCGGAGCAGCCGGGAGCGGTCGTTCCAGGGGGAGGCCGGGCCGACACCGGCCAGGCGCGCCGCCTCCGCGGCGGCCTGCGCGGCGGCGGCCCGGGCCTGGACCACCGCCAGGACGGTGGCGAGCTCCTCGGGGGTCGGCTGCCCGTGCAGCACGTGGATCGGGGACATGGCTGGTTCTCTCCCGAGAGGGGTGGTGCCTACAGGGGGATGTTGCCGTGCTTCTTGGGCGGCAGCACCTCGCGCTTGCCGCGCAGCGCCCGCAGGCCCCGGACGATGTGCCGGCGGGTCTCGCTCGGGGCGATCACCGCGTCGACGTAGCCGCGCTCGGCGGCCAGGTACGGGTTCAGCAGGGTGTCCTCGTACGAGGCGATCAGCTCGGCCCGCTTCTCCTCGACGGTGCCGGTGGCCGCGGCCTCGGCGATCTCCCGGCGGTGCAGGATGTTGACCGCGCCCTGGGCGCCCATCACCGCGATCTGCGCGGTCGGCCAGGCCAGGTTGAGGTCGGCGCCCAGGTGCTTGGAGCCCATGACGTCGTACGCGCCGCCGAAGGCCTTGCGGGTGATCACGGTGATCAGCGGGACGGTCGCCTCGGCGTAGGCGTAGATCAGCTTGGCGCCGCGGCGGATGATGCCGTCCCACTCCTGCTCGGTGCCGGGCAGGAAGCCGGGCACGTCCACGAAGGTCAGCACCGGGATGTTGAAGGAGTCGCAGGTGCGGATGAACCGCGCGGCCTTCTCGCTGGCGTTGATGTCCAGGCAGCCGGCCAGGTCCATCGGCTGGTTGCCGACGATGCCGACCGGGTGGCCCTCGACCCGGCCGAAGCCGGTGATGATGTTGCCCGCGTACAGCGGCTGGGTCTCCAGGAACTCGCCGTCGTCGACGACGTGCTCGATCACCTTGCGCATGTCGTACGGCTGGTTCGCCGAGTCCGGCACGATGGCGTCGAGTTCGAGGTCCTCGTCGGTGACCGAGAGGTCGGCCTGCTCCGGGTAGGACGGCGGGTCGCTCAGGTTGTTGGAGGGCAGGTACGACAGCAGGTTCTTGACGTACTCGATCGCCTCCTTCTCGTCCGAGGCCAGGTAGTGGGCGTTGCCGGACTTGGTGTTGTGGGTGCGGGCGCCGCCCAGCTCCTCCATGCCGACGTCCTCGCCGGTCACCGTCTTGATGACGTCCGGGCCGGTGATGAACATGTGCGAGGTCTGGTCGGCCATCACCACGAAGTCGGTGATCGCGGGGGAGTAGACCGCGCCGCCGGCGCAGGGGCCCATGATCAGCGAGATCTGCGGGATGACGCCGGAGGCGTGCACGTTGCGGCGGAAGATCTCGCCGTACAGGCCGAGCGAGACCACGCCCTCCTGGATCCGGGCGCCGCCGGAGTCGTTGATGCCGATGACCGGGCAGCCGGTCTTCAGCGCGAAGTCCATCACCTTGACGATCTTCTCGCCGAAGACCTCGCCGAGCGAACCGCCGAAGACGGTGAAGTCCTGGGCGAAGACGGCGACCTGGCGGCCGTCGACGGTGCCGTAGCCGGTCACCACGCCGTCGCCGTACGGGCGGTTCTTCTCCTGGCCGAAGTTGGTCGAGCGGTGCCGGGCGAACTCGTCGAACTCGACGAAGGAGTCCTCGTCGAGCAGCTCCAGGACCCGCTCCCGGGCCGTCTGCTTGCCCTTGGCGTGCTGCTTCTCCACGGCCTTGGACGAGCCGGAGTGCACCGCCTCGTCCAGCCTGCGCCGCAGGTCGGCCAGTTTCCCGGCGGTGGTGTGGGGGTCGTACGGCGCCTCGGTCATCCGGTGGCTCTCCCTGATCATGGGCCGCGACCTGTTCGATCGCGCGGGCCGGGATCGGGGGCTCGCGCACGAGGGCAGGGCGGCGCTGCGAACTACCGCTGCGTAGCGTAACCAGCGCGCAGGGCGATGCGGCACGTCCTGGCGTTATGGCCATCGACACAGTGTGTCAACGAGCGTTCTGCGGGACGATGGGGCGGACTGCGCCTCTGCGGCCCGTCCTGCCGCGGGCCGGTGCACGTCCTAGGGTGGCCACCATGACCGCACCCGAGACCTCCCGCCGCAGCGGACTGCGCGGCTTCGGCCGCACCGGACCGTCCCCCTGGACCGACCTGGACCGGCCGCCGCTGGACCAGGAGGTGCTGCGCCGCGACCTGGTCGTCCCGGGTGGGCTGTGGACCTCGCTGGACGTCGTCACCGAGACCGGCTCGACCAACAGCGACCTCGCCGAGCGGGCCCGCGCGGGCGCCCCGCAGGGCGCGGTGCTGGTCGCCGAGGCGCAGAGCGCCGCGCGCGGGCGGCTGGACCGGCAGTGGACCGCCCCGGCCCGCTCCGGACTGTTCCTGTCCTTCCTGCTGCGCCCGGAGGAGGTACCGGTCGAGCGGTACGGCTGGCTGCCGATCCTGGTCGGGGTGGCCGCCGCCAGCGCCCTGGACCGGGTGGCCGGGGTCGAGGTCGGGTTGAAGTGGCCCAACGACCTCCAGACCGGGATCGACGGCGCGGAGCGCAAGCTCGGCGGCATCCTCACCGAGCTGAGCGGCGGCGCGGTGGTGGTCGGGATGGGCCTCAACGTCTCGTTGCGCACCGCGGAGCTGCCCGTCCCCACCGCCGCCTCGCTGGCGCTGGCCGGAGCCGCCACCACCGACCGCTCGGTCCTGCTGCGCGCCCTGCTGCGCGAGTTCGCCGGGCTCTACCGGGAGTGGACGGCCGCCGCCGGGGACCCGCACGCCAGCGACCTGCTGCGGGCGTACGCGGACCGCTGCAGCACCCTCGGCCGGCAGGTCAAGGTGCACCTGCCGGGCGACCACGAGCTGGTCGGCGAGGCGGTCGCGATCGACGGGGACGGCCGCCTGGTGGTCCGCACCGCGGACGGCGCACGCCGGGCGGTCGGCGCGGGGGACGTGGTCCACGTCCGCCCCGAACCGCGCCCCGAGCCGCGCTGAGCGGCAGTCTTCACCTCTCCTTGACTCGGGCGGATGCCCCGGATCACGCGATTCCGTGCGAACATTCCACCTGGCAGCGGTGTGAGGCGCGCCACTGTCCGCCCGGGTGGCGGACGGCGTGCCCGGACGGGTAGGACACGAGGCGAGTGCGGCGACCGCACGGGGACGGACCGGTGGCAGAGGACGGCAACGGCGGGACGGCGGGCAGCCACGACCCCACGGTCGCGCTCGAACTGGAACGCCTGATCCTGGACGCACCACGCCGCTACACCCCGTACCAGGCCGCGCGTGCCGCCGACGTCCCGATGGAGCTGGCCACCCGCTTCTGGCGGGCCATGGGCTTCCCCGACATCGGCCAGTCCCGGGCCCTCACCGACGGCGACGTGATCGCGCTGCGGCGCCTCGCCGGACTGGTCGAGTCCGGGCTGCTCAGCGAGTCGATGGCGATCCAGGTGGCCCGCTCCACCGGCCAGACCACGGCCCGGCTGGCCGGTTGGCAGATGGACACCTTCCTGGAGAACCTCACCCAGGCCGTCGAGCCCGGACTGACCCGCGCCGACGTCGCGTACCCGCTGGTCGAACTGCTGCTGCCGGAACTGGAGCAGTTCCTGGTGTACGTCTGGCGGCGCCAACTGGCCGCCGTCACCGGCCGGGTGGTGCAGGCCGCCGAGGACAACGAGATCACCAGCGGCCGGCTCGCGGTGGGCTTCGCGGACCTGGTCGGCTTCACCCGGCTGTCCCGGCGGCTGGAGGAGGAGGAACTCGGCGAACTCGTCGAGACCTTCGAGAACACCTGCTCCGACCTGATCGCCGGGCAGGGCGGCCGGGTGATCAAGACCCTGGGCGACGAGATCCTCTACGTCTCCGAGGACCCGGCCACCGCCGCCGAGATCGCGCTCAGCCTGATCGACGCCCTCGCCGAGGACGAGACCATCCCGGCGCTGCGGGTCGGCATGGCCTTCGGGACGGTCACCCAGCGGATGGGCGACGTCTTCGGCACCACCGTGAACCTGGCCAGCCGGCTCACCTCCATCGCCCCCAAGGACGCGGTGCTCATCGACGGCGAGTTCGCCGCCGCCCTGGAGCAGAACGGCAGCGTCGCCCCCGCCGACTCGGAGGGGCCGGGCCTGGCCGAGGCGCTGTCGGTGGCGGCCGGGATGCCCGCCTCCGGGCTGCCGGTGCCGGGGCCGGACGCGGGGGCGCGGTTCCACCTCCAGCCGATGTGGCGGCGGCCGGTGCGGGGGCTGGGGCTGGTGGAGCCGTGGCTGCTGTCGCGGCGGATGAAGGCGGAGTAGCCGGACCGGTCGGAGTAGCCGGACCGGTCGGAGCGGTCGCACCGGTGGGAGTGGGCCGGTCGGGGCGTTCGATGGGGCCGGTCGGTGGTGTTTCGGTGGCCGAACGGTTGAAGGTCGTACCGCCTGCTGCGGTTCCATCCGGGCAAACGGGGCAAAACCGAACGAAATCGCCCTAGTCTTGGTGCAAGCGGCCACGGGTGCGGCCGACCGGTGGGGGTCCGGGAGGACCGAGCACAGGGAGCGAGGCGAGCCGGTGAGCAGTGAGGCGATCATGACGGACCGCGGCTGCGACTGCGAGGGCCCGCACCGCGCCGACCCGCTGCCCGACCTGCGGCTCCAGTCGGTGGTCGAACTCGCCCAGGACATGGCCGGGGCGCTCACCCCGCTGGAGGCCGTCCGGGCCGCCGCCGCCCGGGCCACCGAGGCGCTCGGCGCCACCATGGCCGCCGTCTCGGTCTGGGACCGCGAGTCCGGCCGGCTGCGCGTGCTGGTCAACCACGGCCGGCTCGCGCCCGGCGAGGAGGAACTGCCGCAGGACGAGTCCTACCCGGTCGCGGACTTCCCGGAGATCGTCACCTACCTGGAGGAACGCTGGACCACCGGGCGGCTGCCGCGCGCCTGGCTGCAGACCGCCGAGAACGACGAGCCGCACGCCGGGCACGCACACCCGACCGCCGGCGCGTACTGCCAGGAGCGCGCCGCCGCGCTGCGCCGGCGCGGCCGGGCCTGCTGCGTGGTCGCGCCGATCGTGCTGCACGGACAGGCCTGGGGCGAGCTCTACCTCGCCCGGTCCGTCGGCCTGCCGGTCTTCACCGAGGCCGACGCCGACTACGCGACCCTGCTCGCCGCCCAGATCTCGGCCGGCCTCGCCCAGACCGAACGCCTCGCCGACCTGCGCAGACTCGCCTTCTCCGACCCGCTCACCGGCCTCGCCAACCGGCGGGCCGTCGACGCCCGGCTGGAGAGCGCGCTGGAGGCCCACAACCGGGACAACACCGTGGTCTCGCTGGTGGTCTGCGACGTCAACGGACTCAAACGGGTCAACGACCAGCTCGGCCACGAGATGGGCGACCGGCTGCTCGAACGCTTCGCCCACCAGCTCTCGCTGGCCGCCGCCAAACTGCCCGGCAGCCTGGCCGCCCGGCTCGGCGGGGACGAGTTCTGCCTGCTCGCCGAAGGACAGAAGGCCGACGAGGTGGTCGCCGTCGCCGAGGAGCTCTGTGCCCGGGCCCTCGCCCTCGCCGAGGGCGAGGGGGTCGCCTGCGGCGTCGCCTCCACCGGGGACTCCATCGGACCGGTCACCACCCCCGACCGGCTCTTCCGGCTCGCCGACGCCGCCCAGTACCGGGCCAAGGCCGCCCGCGCCGCCCACCCCGTCGTGGCCGGGCGCAGCCACGGCCCCGGCTTCTCGCCCGACCCCACCGTGCTGCTCGCCGACGCCGCCGACCCCCACCACCGCGCCGACGGACGCCGCGGGCCCGGCGGCCGGGCCGGCACCGCCGACCGGCGGCGGTTCCGCGGCGCCGCCCACAGCGCCGACCCCGGACAGCTGCTCACCGCGGTCCTCTCCGCCCTCGACCAGGCCGCGGCCGCCCGGGCCGTCCACCCGGCCGACACCCTCGCCAAGCTGGCCGTCGTCGCCGAGACCTCCGCCCGGCTGCTCGACGCGGTCGGCTGGTGGGTCTCGTACGTGCCGCCCGGCTCCCAGCTGATGCGCACCGCCCAGCACGCCGTCTACCGGATGACCAGCGGGCCCAGCAGCACCCGGGCCGAGACCCAGCGGGCCCAGATCGAGGCGCCCGACGCGGTGTTCGACCTCCGTCACTACCCGATGACCCGGCGGGCCGTTCGTGGCGGGGCGTTCGCGCTCCGCGCGGGGGCGGCGGGGAACGATCCGGCGGAGGAGGCGATGCTCGTGGTCTCCGGGTACCGCGGGATGGTCGCGGCGGGCGGGCAGAACGCGGCGGGGGGCTGGTTGGTCGAGCTCTTCGCGGACGATGCGACGTTGCCGTTGGGGCAGGTGGCTTGTGCGTTGCGGGCTTTGGCGGCGGTGGCGTTGGCGGGGGGTGCGTCGCCGCCGGTGGTGTGAGGGCCGCTGCGCGGGGCTGGGGTGTGGGGGGTGGGCTTTCGGGAGGGTGGGTGGGTCCGGGGGCGGTTCCGGGGGTGGGTGCTCCGGCGGCTGGGTGATTTTCAGACCGCCGACCCTCATCGAGGGGGGGTTGAGACCGTTGGCGG
>NZ_JBHZCN010000155.1:0-16275 GCF_042755465.1 Kitasatospora sp. NPDC059160
CCCTCCTCGTCGACGATGTGCCAGCCGTCGTCCGCCGGGGCCGGTAGGACATGGGTCAGGGTGACCGGCCAGGACTCCAGCCACGGGTCCTGGGGCCGCGGCGATGACGTGCAGCCCGGCTGCCGCGGACACCCCGTAGGCAGCCCAGACCCGGGTGGGGTCGGGCGTCGGGGGAGCATCGGTGGAATCGGAACTCGGCTCGGGAGGTGGCGAGTTCACCGGGGGGTCGGGGTGGGCGTCGCGAGGTCGGCGTGGACGACCTTGCCGAACGCGAGGGGTGTGACGCCCCAGCGGCCGTGGGTGAGTCGGTGGACCATCGCCAGACCCCGGCCGGAGGTGGCGTCGGGGCCGGCCTGGACCATCACGGGCATCGAGCGGGACCCGTCACCGACGAGGATGCGGACGGTCCGGTCGGTGGGGCGGCGGAGGCCGACGAGCAGGCGGGCCCGGCAGCAGGTCTCGACGGAGTTGGTGACCAACTCGCTGACGATGACGACGGCGTCGTCCACCAGGTCGTCCAGCCCCCATGCCCGCAGCTTCGTGCGCACGAAGCGCCGGGCAGCGCCCACTGATTCGGGCCGGTACGGCAGGCAGATGGTCGCCAGTCCGGCGGACGAGTGGACGCTCGCATCCGGTCCCCGTTGGAGCAGGGCGTCGCCTCTCACAACGTTCGAGAGGAGGTTCATCGGCGCTTCTCCTTGGCGTGGCGATCTCGTTATGGAGAGCATCGCCGCAAGGGAAGGGCTGGACTATCACTCCCTGGTGATATTCCAGCCTCAGAGAGTGATGATCAGATGCCGGCCCAGTGCGCCAGGTGCGCGAGAGTGTCCGGTGTCGAGCGGCGGGCTGAGACGAGCCCGGTAACCGTCTCCCGCACCATTGGGTGGTAGCGCATCTGCTGTGGCGCCAGCTCCCTTGCGCGCTGCAGCGACTTCAGCGAGGCCTCCGAGCGGCCGATCCACAACTGTGCCCGTGCCACCTCTGCGATGTGTGCGGCAGCCCGCGAGGCGGGCCACTCCGCAGGGATCTGGACCTGCTCGGCGGCTCGGACGGCTTCTGCGTACCGGTACTGCTCGGCCAGGGTCGCAACTTGGTGGACGGCGACGTTCGTCGGTCCGAACGAGAGCCAGTGCACTCGCATGGCCTCGCCGGTCACCTCGGCGATGCGCCCGGCGTCCGCGATGTGTTCGGCTGCCGTGTCGCCGTCCCCGGATCGCGCGGCCAACATGGCTGCGCCGAGGTGTAGTTGCCCGACCGCCACATCCCGGGGCCGACTGTGGTCGGCTTGTTCGAGGGTGCCCATGCCGACTCCTACGAGTCGCTTCCCGATGTCGTACTGGCCTGCTCGAAGGTAGACCAGCGACCGCAGGTACTGGCGGACTCCGGCAACCACCGGGTCGGATGCGCGCTCGGCCGCCCAGGCCATGCGGTCCAAGGCCACGACGCAAAGATCGCTGTAGCCCAACTTCGTGGTGATGTCGTAAGCCGTGCGGTAGGTGCTTGCCAGCACCTGCCATGCCTTCTCGGAAGGTGCCGTGTGTGCGGCCGTGGTGGCCTCGATCATCAGAGCTGGAAGGGTTCGGGCGGCGTCCTTGATACGGGTCTCGCGGATCTGGGCGCACAATTGCTCCGAGGCGGAGTGCAGTTCGTCCATCGAGCGCGGGGCAACCTCGGGATCGGCGCCGAGGTCGTACAGATCGAGTGCTTCGCGGATCGGCTGGATCAGCACGTCGAGTTCGTCCTGTTGCAACTCGGTCACGTACGGCTGACCGGTGAGATCGATGGTTTGGACGAACAGCGCCCGGGCGACGGCAGCGATTACCGCGGGTGTGGCCGGCTTGGCCCCCTGTTCGACCTTGGTCAGCATGCTGTAGGAGATATGGGCACGAGCGGCGAGTTCCCGCTGGGTCAGGTGGCGGAGCTTGCGGTACTGGGCGATGCGCTCGCCCGTGTGCTCGGAGATGTGCCTGGGCATACTGGTACTCCGTTCGTAGCAGCCACTCGGACGATACTCGCCGAAGGGGGCGGGTTGTGTTCCTACGAACAGGAGTTCAGGTTTTGACCGAGCACGCTGAGCCTTTCCTCTATGTCGTCGTCTGCGCCTCGGGAATCGCTGATGGCGTGGGCGAACTGATCACCGCTGCCCACGCGGAGGGGTGGAGCGTCGGGGTGATCGCCACTCCGAACACGCTTCCCTTCCTGGACCAGGAAGCCATCGAGGCCCAGACCGGCTATCCGATCCGCTCGGCCTGGCGCACACCCGGCAGTTCCCGGCCGCTGCCAGGGGCCGATGCCATCGCGGTCGTCTCCGCCACCTTCAACACGATCAACAAGTGGGCCCTCGGAATCACCGACACACTCGCGCTGGGCATCCTCTGCGAGGCGTACGGGCTCGGCATTCCCGTCGCCGTCCAGCCCTACGTCAACTCGGCCTTGGCCGCTCACCCGGCCTACTCGGAGAGCCTGTCCCGGCTGCGGTCGCTGGGTGTCCTGATCGGCGACGCCGTGCCGCACAAACCCAAGTCCGGCGGGGCGCGCGACGAGTACAGCTGGGCCCATGTGCTCGACCTGCTCAGGCCTGCTCTCGGAAGCGTTTCCGAACGGACTACGTGACGTTCATGGGCAGGGGAGGCGTGATGGTGGCGGTTCGGCTGTTGGATGGTGAGCAAGCGGCCGAGCTGGAGGGCCGGTTGAAGGCGGCGTTCGCGGAGGCGTTCGCGGAGGCCCCCTACGGCGATGGGCCGGTTGACGTGGAGCGGGCGTTTCGCCGGTTCCGCTCGCAGGCGCGTCGGCGGGGGTTCCGGGCGGCGATCGCCTTCGACGGCGACACCGTCGTGGGTATGGCGTACGGCTACCCGCTGTCGGCGGACAGCGGATGGTGGGACGCCCTGATCGATCCCGTGTCCGAGGATCTCCGGTGTGAAGACGGCAACCGCACGTTCGGCCTCTTCGAGCTGGCGGTCCGACCCGGGTGGCGCCGCCAGGGCGTCGCCACCCGCATGCATCGCGTCCTCATCGAGGGCATCGACAATGCCCGGGTGATGCTGAACTCCCGAGCAGAGGCGACTGCGGCCCAGGCGTCCTACCGAGCGTGGGGCTACAGGCGCGTCGGGGCGGCGATCCCTTGGGAGGGCGCGGCCCGGCACGAGGTGATGGTCCTCGACCTGACCCGCCCGACGGCGCGAACATGACGACACTCCACTCTGTTTCCGTTGCGGGGGTGGTGGTGCGGGAGGACGGGCGGGTGTTGGCGATCCGGCGGGCTGACAACGGGGCGTGGGAGCCGCCGGGTGGCGTGCTGGAGTTGGATGAGGGCATCGAGGACGGAGTGTGCCGGGAGGTCTACGAGGAGACCGGGATCCACGCTGGTGTGGAGCGGCTGACCGGGGTCTACAAGAACCTGCGGCGAGGGGTTGTCGCGCTCGTCTTTCGCTGTCGGCCTGAGGGCGGAGAAGTGCAGCTCTCGGATGAATCGATTGAAGTCGGCTGGCTCACGGCGGACGAGGTATCCGAGCGCATGGCAGAGGCCTATGCCGTGCGTGTCCTGGACGCGCTTCGAGAGGATTCGGCACCGAGCATCCGTACGCACGATGGACGGCGGCTGTTGTGACACAGCGACGGCCCCCATCCGAACTCGGATGGGGGCCGTCGCGACGGTGCTCAGACTGCGGCGGCCTGGGGGGCCTGGGTGGGGAGTTCGGTGAGCTTCTCCTCTACCTCGCGGGTGCGGAGGGCGAGGGGGATGCGGAGGGCGGCGATCCACGTCAGGCTTGCGCCCAACATGTGCAGGCCGACCATGAGTTCCGGCGCGTCGGTGAAGTACTGGATGAAGCCGAGGACGCCCTGAAGGAGCAGGACGATCAGCAGTTCCCTGGTGCGGGCCTTGGCTGCGGGCGGGGCCTTCACGGCTGCGAAGACGAAGATCATCGCGATGGTGAGGCCGACCGAGACGAACGCGAAGTCGGCGTGGAACTGGGCCAACCTGTCGTAGTCGATCGGGATGCGGGGGACGATCTTGTTGTCCTGCGGGGTGCCCGGGTGGTGGCCGGCTCCGGTGACCAGGGTGCCTGCCGCGACCAGGAGGCCGACCACGGTGACCAGCACGTAGGAGAGCTGGTGGATGGGGCGGGCGACCGACAGTCGGGCCGGGCCGTCGCCTTCCTTCGACCGCTCCCACATCAGCAGGGCGACCCAGACGAGCGCCATCGCGGCGATCATGTGGAGCGCCACGGTGTACGGGTTGAGGCCCGTCAGCACCGTGATGCCGCCGAGGACCGCGTTGCTCATCACGATCCAGAACTGGGCCCAGCCGAGCTTGGTCATGCTGCGCCGCCAGGGGCGGTGGCAGCGCGCCGCCAGGATCGCCCAGCCGACGGCCGCGCTCAGCACGTACGTCAGCATCCGGTTGGTGAACTCGACGATGCCGTGGAAGCCCATCTCCGCGGTGGGCGTCAGGCTCTCGGCGGTGCAGCGGGGCCACGTCGTACAGCCGAGGCCGGAGGCGGTGAGCCGGACGGCGCCGCCGGTGACGACGATCACCACGCTCATCACCAGCGCGGCGAACGTGGCGCGCCGGACCATCGCGGCGGAGGGCTGCCAGCGCTCGGCGAGCAGGGAGAAGGGGTTCAGCACGCGCTCCATCGTAGGCGGCCTTACGGGCGATCTTGGGGCGGGGCGCGGGGTGCGGCCGCCGGTGATCAAACCGGACTGTTCGGACAAGGCGGTCAGTGGTCTTGACCATTCACCCGTTTGGCCGAAAGAGTGCGGATTGGTCCATACCTTTTTCGGGCCTCTCCCACTCCTCCCGCACAAGCGGAGACCCGCACATGCGCATATCCACCTCCGCCGCCGCGCTCGCGGTCGGCGGCTCGCTCGCCCTGGCCGGACTGATCGCCCCGGCCGCCCAGGCCGTCGGCACCACCGGCACCGATGAGCAGTGCCGCAGCCTCGGGGTCGCCAACCTCTACGGTGAGTTCATCGAGGGCGACGACACCCACACCCCCGACGCCGAGGGCGCCGTCGCCGTCGGCGGCAACGCGAACTTCACCGGCGGCTTCTCCGTCGGCCAGGAGCTCACCGCCGCCGAGGTCGACGCCCTGCCCGGCAAGAACGCACTGGTCGTCGCGGGCAGGATCACCGGCCACAACACCCAGGTGATGAAGGGCAACGGCGTCTACGGCTCCAAGGCCGACGGCGCCGTGGTCGAGGCCCACCAGGGCAAGATCACCCAGGGCGCCTCGCCGATCGACTTCAAGGCCGAGTTCGCCAAGCTGCGCGCCGCCTCCACCGCGCTGGCCGCCGTGCCGCAGACCGCCGGGGCGACCGTCCAGGCCGACGGCGGCAAGCTGACCTTCACCGGCGGCGACGCCACGTACAACAGCTTCACCGTCGACGCCGGGAAGCTCCAGGGCGCCAAGGGCGTCTACGTGAAGGTCCCGGTCGGCGCGGTGGCCGTCATCAACGTGACCGGCGGCTCGTACGACATGGCCGCGGCCGGGACCAGTGGCTTCTTCCTCTGGGACGCCGGGAAGTCGGACTTCGTGCTGGACGACAAGCTGCAGAGCGCGTCGAACGGGGCCGTCCGCTCCAAGCTGCTCTGGAACTTCCCGACCGCGACCAAGGTGACCAAGAAGGGCGACGCCGCCTGGGCCGGCTCCGTGCTGGCGCCGAACGCGGCCGTCTCGCTGAACACCCCGGGTGTCAACGGCCAGCCGCCGTCCGGCGGTGCGCCGATCAACGGCTCGGTGATCGCGGCCTCGCTGACCGGTACCTCCGGCGCGGAGACCCACCACTTCCCCTTCACCGGCTGCCTGCCCGGCACCACCGTGCCGACCACCCCGGCCACGCCGCCGGTCACCCCGCCGGTGACGCCGTCCGGCACGCCGACCACTCCGGTGACGCCGAGCGCCTCGACCGGCCCGTCCGGCTCCCCGAGCACCCCGGTGACCGGCAGGCCGAGCCCGAGCGGCTCGGCCAGTCCGTCCGCCTCCTCCTCGGCGGCCGTGCCGGGCGGTGCTTCGGCTAGCCCGTCCGCGTCCGCGAACGAGGGCGGCAACCTGGCGCACACCGGCTCCGGCCCGGTTCTGCCGCTGGCCATCGGCGGCGCCGTCGTCCTGGCGGCCGGTGGCGGGATCGTGGTCGCGGCCCGGCGCAAGGCCGCGAAGCGGGCCTGAGGGACCTGAGGGGTCCGAGGGGCCTTGAGGGGCCTGAAAGGCCTGAGTGCTCCGACCGTTCGTCGACGTGTCGACAGGGCGCCCCCGGTGATTGAACCTGATCACCGGGGGCGCCGTTGTTCTGAAAGTGACCAAGTTCATTCAAGTGTGCCGAATTCGCGTTCTGCGAGGTGGCGGCTGTGATGGGCTGGTCGAGCACATCCAAGAACGCACGGACAGACGAAATCCGGTCGTACGGCGGGGTGTGGCGAGGTGCGGAAGTGCCGGTAGAGTCCCCCGGACATGTCGTAGTGGGCCACTGCGAACCACTTCAACCCGCCTGCTGCGTACGACCGTTCGGAGGGGAACAGGGTAATGGCGCGACAGCAGCGGCACATTCGGATGGGCGCGGCGGCACTCGCCGGTACGGCGGCGGCCGGAATTCTCCTGCCGCTGGCACTGGCCACCAACGCCTCGGCGCACGTGCCGACCTGGTCGGTGACCTGCGACAAGGTCGTGGTCGACCTGATCAACTACAGCCCCAAGGCCGACGTGAAGAACACCGTCAGCCTCACCATCGGTGACGAGAAGGTCGTGGACGCCCAGGGGTTCCCGGCGGAGTTCCACGGCAAGTACCCGGTGAAGGACCACGACGCCCCGATCGTCGCCCACCTGGTGGTCAAGACCACCGAGACCCCGGCGGAGAAGGGGTGGAACATCGACGAGACCAAGACCATCGCGCCGTGCCACACCCCGACCCCGACGCCCACCCCGACCCCCACCAAGACGCCCACCCCCACGCCGACCCCGACGCAGACGCCGACCGGCACCCCGTCGACGACGCCCACCCCGAGCGGGACCCCGTCGGCCACCCCGACCCCGACCCCCAGCCGGACGACCCCGGCCGCCCCGGCCCCGGCGCCCAGCACCAGCGCCCCGGCGCTGGCCCAGACCGGTGGCAATGACGCCACCCCGATGATCGCGGCGGCCGGCGGCGGCGTGCTGCTGGTCGGCGGCGCGCTCGTGCTGCTCGCCCGCAAGCGTCGCGGCGGCACCCAGGGCTGACCCCCGGTGACCGGCTAGAACACCTGGCGCCCCCGACCTCGACAGGTCGGGGGCGTCAGGCGTTGACGGGGAGGCGGCCACTCCCGGTGGCCACTCCTGGCTGCTGCTCCGGGTGGCTGCTCCGGGCGGCTACTCCCAGCGGAAGAACCGGGCGGCCGCGGCCAGCCCCAGGACGGCCCAGCCGGCCAGGATCCCGAGGTCCGACCAGGGCACCCCGGCGCCGTGCTGGAGCACCGAGCGCAGCCCGTCCGAGAGCGCCGAGATCGGCAGCAGCTCCAGCGCCGACCGCACGGCGTCCGGGAACCTGCTCAGCGGCACGATCACCCCGCCGGCCAGCAGCAGCAGGATGAACACCAGGTTGGCGGCGGCCAGGGTGGCCTCGGCCTTGAGGGTGCCGGCCATCAGCAGGCCGAGCCCGGAGAAGGCGGCGGTGCCGAGGACCAGCAGGGCGGCGACGGCCAACGGGTTGCCGTGCGGGGACCAGCCGAGGGCCAGGGCGATCACCGACAGCAGGGCGACCTGGAGGACCTCCGTCACCAGGACGCAGCCGGTCTTGGCGGTCAGCAGCGTCCAGCGCGGCAGCGGGCTGGCGCCGAGCCGCTTGAGCACGCCGTAGCGGCGCTCGAAGCCGGTGGCGATGGCCTGCCCGGTGAAGGCGGTGGACATCACGGCCAGGGCGAGCAGGCCGGGCGCCAGGAAGTCGACCCGCTTGCCGGGGCCCTCCACGGTGACGACGTCCACGGCGGAGAACAGCACCAGCAGCACGGTCGGGATGACCACGGTGAGCAGCAGCTGCTCACCGTTGCGCAGCAGCATCTTCGTCTCGAAGGCGGTCTGGGCGAGCAGCATCCGGCCGACGGGTGCGGCACCGGGCCTCGGCGTGTAGTCGGTCGTGGTGGTCACGAGCGGAGCTCCCGTCCGGTCAGGTCGAGGAAGACGTCTTCGAGGCTGCGGCGCTGTACGGCCAGCCGCTCGGGCAGGATGCCGGAGGCCGCGCACCAGCCGGTGACGGTGGCCAGCAGCCGGCTGGGGTCGAGGGGTGCCTCGACGCGGTAGCTGCCGGGGGCGGTCTCGGTGGCGGTGGCGTCGGCGGGCAGCTCCTTGAGCAGCGGGCCGAGGTCGAGGCCGGGCGGGCCGTCGAAGCGCAGGGCGTCCTCGGCGCCGCCGCGGCACAGCTCGGTCACGGTGCCGTCGGCGATGACCTTGCCGCGGTCGACGACGGCGACGCGGTCGGCGAGCTGTTCGGCCTCGTCCATGTGGTGGGTGGTGACGACCACGGTGACGCCGTCCCGGCGCAGGTCGCGGACCAGGTCCCAGGTGGCGCGGCGGGCCTGGGGGTCGAGGCCGGCGGTGGGCTCGTCCAGGAAGACCAGTTCGGGGCGGCCGACCACGGCCATCGCGAGGGCGAGCCGCTGCTGCTGGCCGCCGGAGAGCCGGCGGTAGGTGGTGCGGCCGCAGGAGCCGAGGCCGAGGCGCTCGACCAGGGCGTCCACGTCCAGCGGGTGGGCGTGCAGCTTGGCGGTGTGCCGGAGCATCTCGACGGCGCGCGCGCCCGCGTACACGCCCCCGGACTGGAGCATGACGCCGATCCGGGGCCGCAGGGCGGCGCTCTGGGCGACCGGGTCGAGGCCGAGGACGCGGACGGTGCCGGCGTCGGGGCGGCGGTAGCCCTCGCAGGTCTCGATGGTGGTGGTCTTCCCGGCGCCGTTGGGGCCGAGGACGGCGGTGATCGCGCCGGTCGCGATGGTCAGGTCGAGGCCGTCCACCGCGACCTTGTCGCCGTAGCGTTTGACCAGCCCGGAGACCTGGACCGCGGGTTCGGAATGCATACCGGCGAGTCTAAGAGGACCGAACACCCGGGCCGAACGCCCGGTCCGGAGACCGGCCTTGGTGATCATCGATGCAGGTCAGGTAAGGCTTACCTGCGTGACAGATGACACGAGTGAGGCCTGCATCACGGCTTGTCCTGCCGGAAGTAATTACGCAACACTGGTGTTGTGAAAAACATGCGCGAGCACACCCCGCAGCAGGAGGCCGAGTCGGCCCCCGGCTGCGACGTGCCCGTGACGGCCGCCGAGGTGCTGCTGGAGGGCCACCGGGCCACCAGGGACCGGGTCGCCCGGTCGATCCTGGACCACGGCCCCTCCTCCGCCGCCGACCTGGCGACCCGGCTCGGCCTCACCGCCGCCGCCGTCCGCCGCCACCTGGACGGCCTGGCCGCCGCCCGTCTGGTCGAGTCCCGCGAACAGCGGGTCTACGGCAGCCGGGGCCGGGGCCGCCCCGCCAAGGTCTTCGCCCTCACCGACGCCGGCCGGGACGCCTTCTACCAGGCGTACGACCAGCTCGCCGCCGACGCGCTGCGCTGGATCTCCGACGCGGTGGGCGGCGGCAAGGCGGGCGAGGAGGCGGTCGCCGCCTTCGCCCGCGCCCGGTTCGGCAAGCAGGGCGAGAAGTACCGGGAGACACTGCTGGGGGCCGAGGCGCAGGAGCGTCCGGAGGCCCTCGCCCAGGCGCTGAGCGCGGACGGGTACGCTGCCACGGTGCGGCGTGTCCCGTCGGCCGTGGCCAAGGCCCCGGCGGGCGCCCAGCTCTGCCAGCACCACTGCCCGGTCGCGCACATCGCCGAGCAGTTCCCGCAGCTCTGCGAGGCGGAGACCGAGGTCTTCTCCCAGCTCCTGGGCACCCATGTGCAACGGCTGGCCACCATCGCCCACGGCGACGGGGTCTGCACCACCTATGTGCCGGCACCCGGTGCCGCATCGTCGCCTGCCCAGCCCCCGGCGGGCCGCGGTTCCGATGCAGTGCCGACTGCCAGCACATGAAAACTCCGCGTCCACCGAAGATTCAGCGTCCGCGCGTTAGGAAGCTCGCATGACTGACACCGTTTCGCACCCCGAGCTCGAAGGCCTCGGCAATTACGAGTACGGCTGGGCCGACCCGGACGCCGCCGGCGCCGCGGCCAAGCGCGGGCTCAGCGAGGAGGTCGTCCGCGACATCTCGGCGAAGAAGAACGAGTCCGAGTGGATGCTGAACCTGCGGCTCAAGGGCCTCAAGCTGTTCGGCAAGAAGCCCATGCCGACCTGGGGCTCCGACCTCACCGGCATCGACTTCGACAACATCAAGTACTTCGTGCGCTCCACCGAGAAGCAGGCCGAGTCCTGGGAGGACCTGCCCGCGGACATCAAGGCCACCTACGACCGGCTGGGCATCCCGGAGGCGGAGAAGCAGCGCCTGGTCGCCGGTGTCGCCGCCCAGTACGAGTCCGAGGTCGTCTACCACCAGATCCGCGAGGACCTGGAGGAGCAGGGCGTCCTCTTCCTGGACACCGACACCGCGCTGCGCGAGCACCCGGAGATCTTCAAGGAGTACTTCGGCACCGTCATCCCGGCCGGCGACAACAAGTTCGCCGCGCTGAACACGGCGGTGTGGTCCGGCGGCTCGTTCATCTACGTGCCGAAGGGCGTGCACGTGGACATCCCGCTCCAGGCCTACTTCCGGATCAACACCGAGAACATGGGCCAGTTCGAGCGGACGCTGATCATCGTCGACGAGGACGCCTACGTCCACTACGTCGAGGGCTGCACCGCGCCGATCTACTCCTCCGACTCGCTGCACTCGGCGGTCGTCGAGATCATCGTCAAGAAGGGCGGCCGCTGCCGCTACACGACCATCCAGAACTGGTCGAACAACGTCTACAACCTGGTCACCAAGCGCGCCGTGGCGTACGAGGGCGCGACCATGGAGTGGGTCGACGGCAACATCGGCTCCAAGGTCACCATGAAGTACCCGGCCGTCTACCTGATGGGCGAGCACGCCAAGGGCGAGACCCTGTCGATCGCCTTCGCGGGCGAGGGCCAGCACCAGGACGCCGGCGCCAAGATGGTGCACATGGCGCCGAACACCTCCTCCAACATCGTCTCCAAGTCGGTGGCGCGCGGCGGCGGCCGGACCTCCTACCGCGGTCTGATCGAGATCGGTGAGGGCTCCAAGGGCGCCAAGTCCAACGTGCTGTGCGACGCGCTGCTGGTCGACACCATCTCCCGCTCGGACACCTACCCGTACGTGGACGTCCGCGAGGACGACGTGTCCATGGGCCACGAGGCGACCGTCTCCAAGGTCAGCGAGGACCAGCTGTTCTACCTGATGAGCCGGGGCATGACCGAGTTCGAGGCGATGGCGATGATCGTCCGCGGCTTCGTCGAGCCGATCGCGCGCGAGCTGCCGATGGAGTACGCGCTGGAGCTCAACCGGCTGATCGAGCTGCAGATGGAGGGCGCGGTCGGCTGACGACCGGCCGAACCGCCGCCATCCATCCGGATTTCCTGAGGAAGAGAGCACTACGAACAGCCATGGCTGACGTTCAGAACACCACCGGCTCCACCACCGCCGGTTCGATCGAGGTCGGTACCGCCGGCGCGGGCGAGCAGCTCGCCGGCCCCGGCACCGGCCGGACCAGCGTCCACCAGCCGATCGACGCGCGCGTCGCGGTCAAGCCGTCCTTCGACGTGAACGACTTCCCGGTGCCCACCGGCCGCGAGGAGGACTGGCGGTTCACCCCGCTGCACCGCCTCGCCGGCCTGCACGACGGCACCGCCGCCGCCGGTGAGCGGGGCGCGGACAAGGTCGAGTTCGCGCTGCCGGACGGCGTCACCGCCGAGACCGTCGGCCGCGACGACGCCCGGCTGGGCAAGGCCGGCACGCCGGTCGACCGGGTCGCCGCGCAGGCGTTCAGCTCGTTCGAGCAGGCCCTGGTGGTCACCGTCCCCAAGGACGCGGTGCTGACCGAGCCGGTCAGGATCGACGTGCGCGCCGAGGGCGGGGTCCGCTTCGCCCACGTGGTGATCGACGTCAAGCCGTTCGCCGAGGCCGTCGTGGTGCTCAACCACGAGGGCACCGGCACCCGGGCCGCCAACGTCGAGCTGCTGGTCGGCGACGGCGCCAAGCTCACCTTCGTCTCCGTCCAGGACTGGGACCGGGACGCCGTCCACGTCGCCCAGCAGAGCGCGCTGGTCGGCCGGGACGCCTCGTTCAAGTCCGTGGTCGTCACCTTCGGCGGCGACCTGGTGCGCCTCCACCCGCGGGTCAACTACGCGGCCCCCGGCGGCGAGGCCGAGCTGTTCGGCCTGTACTTCGCCGACGCCGGCCAGCACCTGGAGCACCGCCTGGTCATCGACCACGACACGCCGCACTGCCGGTCGAACGTGGCGTACAAGGGCGCGCTGCAGGGCCAGGACGCCCACGCGGTCTGGGTCGGCGACGTGCTGATCCGCGCCGCCGCGCTCGGCACCGACACCTACGAGCTCAACCGGAACCTGGTGCTCACCGACGGCGCCCGGGTCGACTCGATCCCGAACCTGGAGATCGAGACCGGCGAGATCGTCGGCGCCGGCCACGCCTCGGCGACCGGCCGCTTCGACGACGAGCAGCTGTTCTACCTGATGGCCCGCGGCATCCCGGCCGACGAGGCCCGCCGTCTGGTGGTCCGCGGCTTCTTCGCCGAGCTGCTCCAGCAGATCGGGGTCGCCGAGGTCCAGGAGCAGCTCCTGGTGAAGATCGACGCAGAGCTGGAAGCGGCGGTCTGATCCCGATGAGCTTCCTGCGTGCCTGCGCGCTGAGCGACCTCCAGGAGGACGTGCCCAAGCGCGTGGACCTCAACGGCGTGCCGGTCTCGGTCGTCCGCACCGACGAGGGGGTGTTCGCGATCAACGACACCTGCTCGCACGCGAACGTCTCGCTCTCGGAGGGCGAGGTCGAGAACTGCATGATCGAGTGCTGGCTGCACGGCTCCAGCTTCGACCTGCGCACCGGCAAGCCCTCCGGCCTGCCCGCCACCAAGCCGGTCGCTGTCTACCCCGTAAAGATCGAAGGGGACGATGTGCTCGTCTCCGTCAACCAGGAGTCCTGAGTACACATGGCAACCCTTGAAATCCGCGACCTGCACGTCTCCGTCGACGCCGAGAACGGCCCGCGCGAGATCCTGAAGGGCGTCGACCTGACCGTGAAGCAGGGCGAGACCCACGCCATCATGGGTCCGAACGGCTCCGGCAAGTCCACCCTGGCCTACTCGCTGGCCGGCCACCCGAAGTACACCGTCACCGGCGGCACCGTGCTGCTGGACGGCGAGGACGTCCTGGAGATGTCCGTCGACGAGCGCGCCAAGGCCGGCGTCTTCCTGGCCATGCAGTACCCGGTCGAGGTCCCCGGCGTCTCGGTCTCCAACTTCCTGCGCACCGCCGCCACCGCCGTCCGCGGCGAGGCCCCCAAGCTGCGGCTGTGGGTCAAGGAGGTCAAGGAGGCGATGGCCGCCCTGCAGATGGACCCGGCGTTCGCCGAGCGCAACGTCAACGAGGGCTTCTCCGGCGGTGAGAAGAAGCGCCACGAGATCCTCCAGCTGGAGCTCCTCAAGCCGAAGATCGCGATCCTCGACGAGACCGACTCCGGCCTGGACGTCGACGCGCTGCGCATCGTCTCCGAGGGCATCAACCGGGTCCGCTCCACCGGCGAGGTCGGCACCCTGCTGGTGACCCACTACACCCGCATCCTGCGGTACATCAAGCCCGACCACGTCCACGTCTTCGCGGGCGGCCGCATCGTCGAGTCCGGCGGCGCCGAGCTGGCCGACAAGCTGGAGAACGAGGGCTACGAGGCGTATGTGAAGGGGGGCGCTTCCGAGTGACCCACGCTTTTACGGGACTGCTGGACACCGACGCGATCCGCAAGGACTTCCCGGTCCTGCAGCGTCTGCTCCACGAGGACAAGCCGCTGGTCTACCTGGACAACGCGGCGACCTCGCAGAAGCCGCGCCAGGTGCTGGAGGCGCTGAACGGTTACTACGAGCGGCACAACGCCAACGTCCACCGCGGCGTGCACGTGCTCGCCGAGGAGGCCACGGCGCTGTACGAGGGCGCCCGCGACAAGGTCGCGGCCTTCGTCAACGCGCCGAGCCGCAACGAGGTGATCTTCACCAAGAACGCCTCCGAGTCGCTCAACCTCGTTGCCAACATGCTCGGTTGGGCCGACGAGCCGTACAAGGTCGACGCCGACTCCGAGATCGTGATCACGGAGATGGAGCACCACTCCAACATCGTCCCGTGGCAGCTGCTCTCGCAGCGCACCGGTGCGAAGCTCAAGTGGTTCGGGCTCACCGACGAGGGCCGGCTCGATCTGTCCGACATCGACGAGCTGATCACCGAGAAGACCAAGGTGGTCTCCTTCACCCTGGTCTCCAACCTGCTCGGCACCGTCAACCCGGTCGAGACGATCGTCCGCAAGGCCCAGTCGGTCGGCGCGCTGGTCGTCATCGACGCCTCGCAGGCCGCGCCGCACATGGTGCTCGACGTCCAGGCGCTGGAGGCCGACTTCGTCGCCTTCACCGGCCACAAGATGCTCGGTCCGACCGGCATCGGCGTGCTCTGGGGCCGCCAGGAGCTGCTGGAGGACCTCCCGCCGTTCCTCGGCGGCGGCGAGATGATCGAGACCGTCACCATGGGCTCGTCCACCTACGCCCCGGCGCCGCACAAGTTCGAGGCCGGCACCCCGCCGATCGCCCAGGCGGTCGGGCTCGGCGCGGCCATCGACTACCTGTCGGCCATCGGCATGGACAAGATCGCCGCGCACGAGCACGCGATCACCGAGTACGCGGTGGAGCGCCTGCTGGAGGTCCCCGACCTGCGGATCATCGGTCCGCGCACGGCCGTGGACCGCGGCGCCGCGATCTCCTTCACCCTCGGCGACATCCACCCGCACGACGTGGGCCAGGTGCTGGACGAGCAGGGCATCGCCGTGCGCGTCGGACACCACTGCGCGCGTCCGGTCTGCCTCCGGTACGGAATTCCGGCGACCACGCGGGCGTCGTTCTACCTGTACTCGACGCCGGGCGAGGTCGACGCACTGATCGACGGCCTGCACCACGTCCGGAACTTCTTCGGCTGACGGGACAGGGCAGGACGATCATGAAGCTCGACTCGATGTACCAGGACATCATCCTGGACCACTACCGCAACCCGAAGGGCAAGGGGCTGCGGGACGGCGACGCCGAGGTGCACCACGTCAACCCGACGTGCGGCGACGAGATCACCCTGCGGGTGAAGCTCGACGGCGCGACCGTCGCCGACGTCTCGTACGAGTCCCAGGGCTGCTCGATCAGCCAGGCCAGCGCCTCGGTGCTGAACGAGCTGGTCGTCGGCAAGACCGTCGGCGAGGCCCAGGCCGTCCAGGAGGCCTTCCTGGAGCTGATGCAGAGCAAGGGCCAGGGCGAGGGCGACGAGGAGGTGCTGGAGGACGCGGTCGCGTTCGCCGGCGTCTCCAAGTACCCGGCCCGGGTCAAGTGCGCGCTGCTCAGCTGGATGGCCTGGAAGGACGCCACCGCCCAGGCGCTCGCCAAGCACCCCGTTGTGAACGACTGAACCTGCAGAGGGAGGACAAGACCATGAGTGACGAGAGCACCACCGCCGCCGCCACCGCCGATGCCACGGCCTCCGCTGCGGACACCGCCGCGGAGGAGCAGCCGAACGGCGTCATCATCGTCGGCACCACCGCCGGGACCGTCTCGGTCGAGGACCTGACCGAGGCCCTGATGGACGTCGTCGACCCCGAACTGGGCATCGACGTCGTCAACCTGGGCCTGATCTACGGCATCCACATCGACGAGTCCGACGTGGCCACCATCGACATGACGCTCACCTCGGCGGCCTGCCCGCTGACCGACGTCATCGAGGACCAGGCCAAGACCGCCACCGACGGCCTGGTCCAGGACCTGCGGATCAACTGGGTCTGGATGCCGCCGTGGGGCCCGGACAAGATCACCGACGACGGCCGCGACCAGCTGCGCGCGCTCGGCTTCAACGTCTGAGGTCGTCCGTCGATCGTCGATCGTCAACCGCTGCCCGGGACTCCTTCGTGGAGTCCCGGGCAGCGGCGTTTCCGCCACCACCGGGTGAACACCCGCGCGTGATCTGCTCTGTTGGGTAGTTCTACCGCCGTTCCCCACCGTCCACCCCCCACCCGCCTGTCGGCGGGTGCCCACCCCGGCCCTCGCCGCGCGCCGCCCTGCCGGGCC
>NZ_JBHZCN010000156.1:0-16112 GCF_042755465.1 Kitasatospora sp. NPDC059160
CGCTACGACAAGCGGGCCTACGTCTTCCATGGCACGGTCACCGTCGCAGCGATCCGCCTCTGGCTCCGACCATGATCCGCCGGACAGAACCTAGGGCTCGGGCCGGTCCTCGGGTACCACCGCGGCGATCCCCGTGCTGGTGCGTGGGGCGGTGCTCGGCAGCCGGCCGGAGTCGATCAGGGTGTGAGCAGGCGTGACCGCAGGGCGTCGATCCGGGCGTGGTCGATGCCGACGGTGCCGGTGAGGTAGGCCTCGACGGAGCCGTAGCGGGTGGCGAGGTCGGCGAGGGTGAGGCGGATGACGGCCTCCGGGGCGCGGCCGTAGCCGGGCCAGCGGAGGGTTTCGCCGGGGTGGGCGGCGTGCCAGTCGGCGACCAGGTGCGGGGTGGCGAGCTCGGTGAGGGCGAAGTCGGCGGCGATGTCGTCCTCGGAGACGCCGAGCAGGGTGAGCACCAGGGCGGCGATCAGGCCGGTGCGGTCCTTGCCGGACATGCAGTGGAAGACCACCGGGGCGTCGGCGTCGGTGATCGCGTCCAGGGTCTGGCGGATCTCCTTGACGCCGTCCTCGGCGACCTCGGCGAAGCGGTCGGCGAGGTAGCGCCACGGGTCGAGGTCCGGGTCGATCGCGGCCTGGTCGTAGGGGCGGTGCTCGATCGAGTGGTTGCGGAAGTCCAGGCCGTCGACGTCGGGCACCCGGCCCTTGGCGGCGATCTCCCAGTCGTAGCGCAGGTCGATCACGGTCCGGACGCCGAGGGCCCGGAGCCGCTCCAGGTCGGCGGGGGAGGAGAGCTTGCCGAGCGAGTCGGAGCGGTAGAGCAGGCCCCACCGGACGGTCCGTCCGTCGGCGGCCCGATAGCCGCCCAGGTCACGGAAGTTGTGCAGGGCGTCGAACGCGAGGTGGCGGGTCGTCATGGGCGGCCATCCAACCACGGCGTCAGGCGCCGGAGTAGCCCCGGGCGAGCAGCTCGAAGGCGCGGTCGGCGTGGGCGACGGCCTCGGCGTGGAGGTCGTCGGCGGTGCGGCCGCCGTCCCGCAGGAGCTGCCAGTTGTGCAGGGCGAGGACCCGCTGGGTGGCGGTGACCTGGGCGGCGAGCAGCGGGGCGGTGAGCTCGTGCGGCGGGGCGAGGTCGGGGGCCTCGCGCAGCGCCTCGGCGAGGGACTGCTCGGCGCGGGCCACGTACGCGCCGACCCGGGCGGCCAGGCTGGGGGTGCCGTACACGAGGGCGGTGAAGGCCAGTACGGCCGGGTGGTCGTTGAGGCCGGTGACCGGGTCGTGCCGGTCGAGGCCGTCCAGGAAGTCCCGGCGCAGGGCGTCCAGCACGGTCTCCTCCCCGCTCCGGCCCCGGACCACGTCCGCCGCCTGCTCCTGGTGGTCGGCGAAGCGGTGGACGACCAGGTCCTCCTTGCTGGCGAAGTAGCTGAACAGGGTGGGCTTGGAGACCTCGGCGGCGGCGGCGACCTCCGCCACCGAGACCTGGTCGAAGCCGTGCTCCAGGAAGAGCGCGATGGCGGCCTCGGAGATGGCCCGCCGCGTCCGTTCCTTCTTGCGCTCCCGCAGTCCCGTCATGCCGGCCAGGCTAGCAGTCGGGGTTGACCGGGACAGTTTTCTGACCCAGTACGAAAATCAGCTGCTGAGCGAGTCCAGGATCCGTCGGACCGACTCCACCACCGGCGCGCCCGCCCGCACCAGCGAGGCCACCCCCGAGATGTTGCGCAGCGCCCGGCGCAGGGCGGACGGCGAGGCCCCGGCGCCGTCGCCGATGGCCTCCAGCGACTCGTCCAGCACCTCGCGGTCCTCGGCCGGCACCTGGTCGCGCAACTGCTGCACGGCGGCGACGAGTTCGCGCAGCGCGGCCTGCGGATCGACCGGGCCCTGGTTCTTGACGATGCCGATGTTGTGGTCACCGTGCTGGGTGACCGAGTCGCCGAAGTGGAAGGAGTTGCTCACAGTCCGACCCGCTTTCCGGTGTTGTGGTCGCCGTACTGGGTGATCTTGTCGCCGACGTGGAGGTTCTCCACCTGGAAGGCGAACTCCGCCTGGGGGTTGTCGATCGCCTCCATGATCATCTGGATCAGGTTGGTGATCTGCCACTCGTGGTGGCTCACCACGGCGGTGGTGGCGGCGTTCGAGGTGTCGAGGACCAGCCGGTACACCGGCTTCTGCCGCAGCTTGGTGACGAGCCGGTAGAGGAAGAACGCCAGGCCGGCCAGCAGCAGCACGCTCGGGAGGGCGGCCTGCGTGGCGTCCGCCCCGTTGCGGGTGAGCGCGCTGAGCAGGCTGACCGCGCACAGCAGCCCGATCACCTGCCGGACGAACCTGATGACCGTCCGCGAGCGCTTGGGCGGCCACCACACCAACTGCCGAGCCCGGGCGATGTGCTGCAGCGGGTAGGCGTCGCCGCCGATCCACAGCACCCGCCGGCTCACCCTGACGTCGATCACGTTCCGTGCCAAGTCCGCTCCCCCTGCCGCTCGTGCGGGGAGAACCATAGCAACGGCCGAGGACGGCAGGAGTGCTGGCGGTGGATCAGGCGGTCCTCACCGGGCCTGGCGCCGGGCGGTCACCTCGATCTCGATCCGCATCCGGGGGTCGGCCAGGCCGCACACCTGCATCGTCGCGGCGGGCCGGACCTCGCCGAAGCAGCGCCGCAGCACCGGCCAGCAGGGCTCGAAGTCCGCGCGCTCGGGCAGCAGGTAGCGCACCCGCACCACGTCGGCGAAGCCGGAGCCGGCCTCGGCCAGGGCGGCCGCGATGTTACGCAGGCACTGCTCGGCCTGCTCCACCACGTCCGGGGAGATGGTCATGGTGGCGTAGTCGAACCCCGTCGTCCCGGACACGTGCACCCAGTCGCCGTCCACCACGGCGCGGGCGTAGCCGATCTCTTCCTCGAAGGTGGAGCCGCTGAGCACGGCGCGTCGCCCGAGTCGTTCTGTCATGCGCCGAACGCTAGGTGGCCTGCGGGGATACGTCCAATACTCCTGCCGGGCCGATCTGATATCCCTGGAGGTATGGAGCACCGCCCCGAACTCCCCCTCCCGCAGCTGCACGCCTTCACCGTGCTCGCCGGGGAACTGCACTTCGGCCGGGCCGCCGCCCGCCTCGGCATCGCCCAGCCGCCGCTGTCCCAGCAGATCCGCCGACTGGAGGAGAAGGTCGGCCACCCGCTGTTCCGGCGCGAACCGGGCGGCGTCACCCTGACCCCGGCCGGGCAGGAGCTGCTGCCGGTCGCGCGCCGGGTGCTGGCCGAGCTCGCGGACGGGCTGGCGGCCGCCCGGGCGGTGGGCGACGGGGAAGCGGGCCGGCTGCGGATCGGCTTCTCCGCCTCGCTCGCCCTGACCGTCCTGCCCGGCCTGCTGCACGCCTTCCGGGAGCACCACCCGGGGGTGCGGCTGGACGTCCGGGAGATGACCAGCGCGCCCCAGCTCACCGCCCTGCGCGACCGGGGCATCGACGTCGGCCTGCTGCGCGAGCCGCCCGCCGACGACCCGGAGCTGCGCTTCCGGACGGTGCTCGGCGAGCCCTTCGTCGCGGTGCTCCCGGCGGACCATCCGCTCGCCGCCCAACGGGTCGTCCGGCTCGGGCAGTTGGCGGCGGAACCGTTCGTGCTGCTGCCCCGGGAGGAGGGGCCGCAGCTGTACGACCGGATCACCGGCCTGTGCGCGGAGGCGGGTTTCACCCCGCGGATCGGACAGCAGGCGGTGGAGTGGCAGACGGTGTGCGCCCTGGTGGGGGCGGGCCTGGGCGTCTCGCTGGCCCCGGCCGGCATCCGGCGGATCCGGCTGCGCGGCGTCGCCTTCCGCCGGATCGACCCGGCTGCCGCCCGCACCCGGGTCGCCGTGGCCTGGCGGGCCGACGACCGCAGCCCGCTGGTGCACCGGCTGCTGGAGATCGTCGGGCCGGAACGACACCAGGTCTGCCGTCCGGCTCAGACGCTGCGGTCGGCGAGCACCTCGCGGACGACGTGACGGGCGTTGGCGGTCCGGGCCGGGTCGGTGTGGCGGTAGTAGGGGATCGTCACCAGGGCTATGGAGAGGGCCCAGGCGCGGCCGCGGGCCCACATGGCGTCGTCGGCGCGCAGGGCGGCGCGGAAGGCGGGTCTGGCGGCGGCGGGCAGCAGGTTCCAGGCGGGCATCAGGTCGGTGGTGGGGTCGCCGACGCCCATCAGGGCGAAGTCGATGACGGCGGCGAGCCGGCCGGAGCCGTTGAGCAGCAGGTTGCCGGGGGTGAGGTCGCCGTGCGTCCAGGCCGGCGGTCCGGCGTACTCGGGGAGGCGGAGCGCCTTGTCCCACAGGGCGGTTGCGGCGGCGGTGTCGATCGCACCGGTGAGTTGGGCGATCGCCGCGCGGGTGGCGCCGTCCCGGGAGGCGAGCGGCACGCTGCGGTGGCCGGCCGGGGCGCCGGCCGGGTCGAGGGTGCGCAGGGCGTTGACGAAGCCGGCCAGGTCGCGGGCGAGGCCCTCGGGCGCGGTGAGCACGCCGACCGCCGGGTTGACGCCGTCGAGCCAGCGCAGCACCGACCACTGCCAGGGGTAGCCCGCGGCGGGGCGGCCGACGGCCAGCGGGGCGGGGACGGGCAGCGGCAACTGCGGTGCCAGCCGGGGCAGCCACTGGTGCTCGCGCCGGACGTCCCCGGCGGCCCACTCCACCCGGGGCAGCCGGACGGCGAGTTCGGGCCCGAGCCGGAACATGGCGTTGTCCGTCCCGGCGGACCCGACGGGCGTGACCGGCAGGCCCACCCACTGCGGGAACTGGGCGGAGAGCAACCGCCGTACCAGGGCCGCGTCGACGACCGGTCCATCGGGGTGCATCCGGGCGGCAGCGCACATGCCCGGCAGCGTACAGCGCGGACCGCCGCCCGACAGGCGGATCGGCGAACTGCCGGGCCCGACGAGGTGAGGGGACGGTGATCGGCCGGCGGACGGACGGCGAACGTCGGGCCCGGGCGCGCGCCACGCCCGCCTCCCCGGGTGCGGCCGTGCGGTGTCACCGGCACCTGCCAGAATGCGGGGGGTACGGCGAAAGCACTGAAGGAGAAGGTGACCGGCTTCGTGACCACGCCAGTCGAACAGGTGGCCCGGCAGGCCCAGCAGGCGATCGAGCGCAAGATCGCCGAGGAACTGGGCGTTCGCGAGGGGCAGGTGACGTCCGCGGTCGAGTTGCTCGACGGCGGCGCGACCGTGCCGTTCGTGGCCCGCTACCGCAAGGAGGTCACCGGCTCGCTGGACGACGCCCAGCTGCGCACCCTGGAGGAGCGGCTGCGCTACCTGCGGGAGCTGGAGGAGCGCCGGGCGGCCGTCCTGGAGTCGATCGACGCCCAGGGCAAGCTGGACGACGCGCTGCGCGCCCAGGTGCTGGCCGCCGACTCCAAGGCACGGCTGGAGGACATCTACCTGCCGTACAAGCCCAAGCGGCGCACCAAGGCGCAGATCGCCCGGGAGGCCGGGCTGGAGCCGCTGGCCGACACCCTGCTCGCCGACCCGACGCAGGACCCGGCGGCGCTCGCCGCGCAGTACCTGAACGAGTCGGTGGCGGACGGCGCGGCCGCGCTGGAGGGCGCCAGGTCGATCCTGGTCGAGCGCTTCGGCGAGGACGCGGACCTGGTCGGCTCGCTGCGCGAGCGGATGTGGGGCCGCGGCCGGGTGGTCGCGAAGGTCAGGGACGGCAAGGAGGCCGACGGCGCCAAGTTCGCCGACTACTTCGACTTCTCCGAGCCGTACACCAAGCTCCCCTCGCACCGCATCCTGGCGATGCTGCGCGGCGAGAAGGAGGAGGTGCTGGACCTCGAACTCTCCCCCTACGACGGCGAGTCCGAGGGCGACCTGCCCGGCGAGAGCGACTACGAGCAGCGCATCGCGGCCCGCTTCGGCATCGCCGACCGCGGACGCCCGGCCGACAAGTGGCTGGGCGACACCGTCCGTTGGGCCTGGCGCACCCGCGTCCTGGTGCGGCTCGGCATCGACCTGCGGGGCCGGCTGCGCGCCGAGGCCGAGGACGAGGCGGTGCGGGTCTTCGCCGCCAACCTGCGCGACCTGCTGCTCGCCGCCCCGGCCGGCACCCGCGCCACCATGGGCCTCGACCCGGGCTTCCGCACCGGGGTGAAGGTCGCCGTGGTGGACGCCACCGGCAAGGTGGTCGCGCACGAGACCATCTACCCGCACCAGCCCGCCAACAAGTGGGACGCCGCGCTGCACACCCTCGCCGCGCTGGCGAAGAAGCACGACGTCGACCTGGTGGCGATCGGCAACGGCACCGCCTCCCGGGAGACCGACAAGCTCGCCGAGGACCTGCTCAAGCGCCACCCCGAGCTGGGGCTCACCAAGGCGATGGTCAGCGAGGCCGGCGCCTCCGTGTACTCGGCCTCCGCGTTCGCCTCCCAGGAACTGCCCGAGCTGGACGTGTCGATCCGCGGCGCCGTGTCGATCGCCCGCCGGCTCCAGGACCCGCTGGCCGAACTGGTCAAGATCGACCCCAAGTCGATCGGCGTCGGCCAGTACCAGCACGACCTGAGCGAGGTGAAGCTGTCGCGCTCGCTGGACGCCGTGGTCGAGGACTGCGTCAACGCCGTCGGCGTGGACGTCAACACCGCCTCGGCGCCGCTGCTCACCCGGGTCTCCGGCATCACCGCCACGCTGGCCGACAACATCGTGGCGCACCGCGACGCCAACGGCCCGTTCCGCACCCGCAAGCAGCTCAAGGACGTCTCCCGGCTGGGCCCCAAGGCCTTCGAGCAGTGCGCGGGCTTCCTGCGCATCCCCGGCGGCGAGGACCCGCTGGACGCCTCCAGCGTGCACCCCGAGGCCTACCCGGTGGTGCGCCGGATCCTCGCCTCCACCGGCGGCGAACTGCGTGAGCTGATCGGCAACGGGGAGCGGCTGCGGGCGCTGCGCCCGGCGGAGTTCGCCGACGAGACCTTCGGCGTCCCGACCGTCACCGACATCCTCGGCGAGCTGGACAAGCCGGGCCGTGACCCGCGCCCGGCCTTCCGCACCGCGGTGTTCAAGGAGGGCGTCGACAAGATCGGCGACCTGGAGGTCGGCATGGTGCTGGAGGGCGTGGTCACCAACGTGGCCGCCTTCGGCGCCTTCGTCGACGTGGGCGTCCACCAGGACGGGCTGGTGCACGTCTCGGCGCTGTCCAGGAACTTCGTCAAGGACCCGCGCGAGGTGGTCAAGCCCGGCGACATCGTCAAGGTCCGGGTGCTCACGGTGGACGTGCCGCGCAAGCGGATCGGGCTCACCCTGCGGCTGGACGACGAGGTCGGCCGGGAGCGGGGCGGCGACCGCGGTGACCGCGGCGACCGCGGCGACCGCGGTGGTGACCGGGGCGAGCGGCAGGCCCGCCCGCCGCGCCAGGAGCGCCGTGGCGGCGACCGGGGCGCAGGCCAGGGTGCGGGCCAGGGCGGCCGGGGCGGCCAGGACCGGCGCGGCGGCGGCTCGGGCTCCGGCTCCGGCGGTAACGCCCCGCTGGCCAACAGCGCCATGGCGGACGCGCTGCGCCGGGCCGGTCTGACCGGCGGCGAGGGCGGCGGGAAGGACCGGCGCTCCGGACGGCGCTGAGCCCGGACGGCGGCGGGGCCGGTGGACGCGTCGTCCACCGGCCCCGCCGTGCGGGTGACCTCAGGCGAGCAGCTTCTCCTTGGCCCGCTGGTACTCCTCGTCGGAGATGAGGCCCTTGCCCTTGAGGTCCGCCAGCGCCGCCAGGTCGTCGACATGACTGCGAGCGCCGCCGCCCTCCGGCGCTGCGGCCTCCTTGATGTACGCCTTGACCGCAGCCTCGGTCTGCTGGGCCTGGGAGAGGTCCCGCTTGTGCATGGAGTCACCGCGCGCGATCAGGTAGGCGAGCACGCCGATCAGCGGCAGGATGATCACCAGGACCAGCCAGCCCGCCTTGCCCCAGCCGCTCAGGTCGTGGCTGCGGAAGACGTCAGTGATGATCTTGAACAGCAGGAAGATCCAGAGGATCCAGAGGAACAGCTCCAGCATCGTCCAGAAGACGTTCAGCAGCGGGTAGTCCGCGGCCAGGTGAAAGGTGCCCATGGCCGAGAGATATCATGACAAATCGGACACTGTTCCGCTCTGCTCGCCTGTTCGGGTGATCCTCGCCTCCCGACCCCCCAGCCTCTCTCGGCCCTCAGTCCCGCCCGGCCCGCCGTCGCAGCTCGACCGCCAGCCCGATCAGCTCGCCCCACCAGGCGTCGTGCCCGCCGAGCAGCAGTCGCTGCGCCTCGGCGACCGGGACGGCCCGGACCTCGACCACCTGCTCGCCGTCCGCCGGGTTGGTCGGCGTGGAGTCCAGCTCGACCTCGCCCCAGCCCCACAGCCAGGCCTTGTCCGGGTGCGGCTGCCACGGCCGGTACGGCACGAGGTCCTCGGTGTGGCAGCGGTGCGCGCCCAGCCAGGCCGGCTCGCCGAGCAGCCGGGCGCCGGCCTCCTCGCGCAGCTCCCGGGTCAGGCAGTCGACGACGGACTCGTCCTTCTCCCGGGTGCCGCCGGGCAGGAACCAGTGGTTCCGGTCGTCCCGGCAGAGCACCACGCCACCGTCCGCGAACCCGACCAGGTGGATGTTGGTGACCAGCTCGTCCGGCGGCAGCACGGTCGAGAACTGGGCGTCGTAGCGGCCCCAGGCCCAGTACTGCGGCGCGTGCAACGCCGGGAACAGCGCGGCGAGTTCGGCCGCTCTGGCGGCGGAATCGGTGTCGGTGCGGTCCGTGGTGTCGGTCATTCGGAGATCGTAGTGCCGGCCGGGAAACGGCGGGGGGCGCCCTGGTGGACGAGGGCGATGTCGGAGGTGGAGATGGCGCGCGGGCGCCGGCGCACCGGTTCGACCGGGGTGTCGACCCAACTGCCCAGCGAGATCTCGGCGGTGATGCCCGGTCCGAAGCCGGCGATCAGGCCGGTGGTGCCCTCGGCGACGCCGCCGTCGGCGAACAGCCGGGCCAGGGCGTCGAAGACGACGGCGCTGGCGATGTTGCCGCGCTCGGTCAGCGTGGCCCGGCTGTAGCGGAAGGTCGAGGGCTCCAGGTCGAGGAAGTGGCAGAGGTCGTCCAGGATGCGCGGGCCGCCGGCGTGCACGATGTAGAAGCCGAGCCCGGAGACGTCCCAGCCGTGCTGTCCGGCCAGGGTGCGCAGTGCGGGGGCGAGCATCTCCATGGTGCCGGGCACCCGCTTGTCCAGCTGGAAGTGGAAGCCGGTGTCCTTGACCCCGTAGGAGATCCAGCCCTCGGTGTCCGGGACGAGGTGCGAGCCGTTGCGCTCGACGTGCACCCCGCGGCCGCCCCGGCCGCGCATCACCACGGCGGCGACGGCGTCCCCGAACAGGCCGTTGGAGAGCAGCGAGCCGACGTCGAGGTCGCTCGGCTGGTAGCAGAGCGAGCAGAACTCGCAGGCGACGATGAGCACGTTGGCGCCCGGGTAGGCGCGGCAGAAGTCGTGGGCGCGGTTGACGGCGGCGCCGCCGGCCGCGCAGCCGAGCTGGGCGATCGGCACCTGGCGGGTGTCGGAGCGGAAGCCCATGGCGTTGATCAGCCAGGCGGTCATCGACGGCATCATGAAGCCGGTGCAGGACACGTAGATGATCAGGTCGATGTCCTGGGCGCCCAGTTCGGCGTGGCCGAGGGCGCGTTCGACCACCTCGGGGACGCGGCGCTTGGCCTCCTGCTCGTACACCTGGTTGCGGTGGGTGAAGCCGGGGTGGGTGAGGGTCCGCTCGATCGGCTGGACCAGGTGCCTGGTGCGCACCCCGGTGTTCTCGATCAGCCGCAGGGCCAGGCCGAGTCGGGGGTGGCCGGCGTGCAGGGTGCGGGCCAGGTCGAGGGTCTCGTCGAGGGTGATGACGTGCTCGGGCACGGCGACGGCGGGGCGGCAGAGTGTGGCCATGGGTGTGTGGGTCTCCCCGGTGCGGGAACGGTGTGTCGGGGGGAGCGGGCTACCAGGCGACCGGCAGGGTCTGCGGGAAGCGCCAGATCGAGCCGGATTCCCAGTCGAGTTCGGCCGGGTCGACGGCCAGGCGCAGTCCGGGGAAGCGGCGCAGCAGGGTGCCGATCGCGACCTGGAGTTCCATCAGGGCGAGGTGCGAGCCGAGGCAGCGGTGCTGGCCGTGGCCGAAGGCCATGTTGACGGGCCCGTCGGTGCGCTCCAGGCGCAGCTCGTCGGGGTGCTCGTAGGCGGCCGGGTCGCGGTTGGCGGTGAGGTAGGAGACGTGCACGGCCTCGCCGGCCCGGATCAGCACGCCGCCGAGCTCCACGTCCTCGGTGGCGATCCGGGCGATGCCGGGGCCCTGGCGGAACGGGATGAAGCGCAGCAGCTCCTCCAGGGCGCGGGGCAGGTCCTCGGGCCGGGCGCGCAGTTTCGCGAGCTGCTCGGGGTGGGTGAGCAGGGTGTAGGTGATGTTGCTCAGCTGGTAGGTGCTGGTGTCGTGGCCGGTGACCAGCAGGACCATCGCCATGACGGCCAGTTCGTCCGGGTCGAGGAGGTCCTCGCCGTCGCGGGCGGTGGCGAGCGCGCTGATCAGGTCCTCGCCGGGGTGGGCCCGGCGCTCGGCGGTGAGCTCGGTGAAGTAGGCGCGCAGGCCGGCCTTGGCCTCCTCCTGGCCCTCGCGGCTGCCGGGGCCCGTCCGCATCATCGCGACCGCCCGGGCGCGCAGCCGGTCGCGGTCCGGTTCGGGGATCTCCAGCAGTTCGCAGATGGTGTGGAGCGGGAGCCGGGCGGAGAGGAAGTGCGCGAGGTCGGCGGGGGCGCCGTGCTCGGCCATCTCGTCGAGGAAGCCGTCGACGATGGCCTGGGTCCGGGGGCGCATCCGTTCGACCTGGCGGTTGGTGAAGCCCTGGGCGACCAGGCGGCGCAGCCGGTTGTGCTCGGGCGGGTCCATCAGGTTGATGGACTCGGCCTGGGCGATGGTGGCGGGCGTCATCCGCGGCAGGTCGCGGCCGATGCCCGCGGCGCGGCTGAACCGGCGGTCGGTGGTGACCAGTTTGACGTCCTCGTAGCGGGTGGCCAGCCAGGCCTCGCCCGTGCCGTGGGGCAGGCGGACCCTGGCGATCGGGGCCTCGGTGAGCAGCCGCTTGAGGAGGGGGTCGAACTCCAGGCCGTCGGTGTGGTGGAAGGGGCAGTCCCACACGGGGGTGGTGGTGGTCACGGGCCTGTCCAATGGTCTTCGTCCTGCGGGGTGGTGCCGCGCGGACGGTGTTCGTCGCTCCGGTCGCGGATACGCAGATGCTCCCCCATGGACTGGCAAAAATGTGAATCCTTCGAGCTGTTCCCCCTAATGAGTGAGCCGGCTGATTGTCATGCGAATCATCGTGACGGGGAAGGGAATTGACGGTCAGTCGTTCGTGCCCGGTGCGACCAGGCCGGTCTCGTAGGCGAGCACCACCGCCTGGGCCCGGTCGCGCAGGTTCAACTTGGCGAAGATCCGGGCCACGTGGGTCTTCACGGTCGACTCGCTCAGGGTCAGTTCGACCGCCAACTCGCCGTTGGACAGGCCGCGTCCGAGCAGGCCGAGCACCTCCGCCTCGCGCGGGGTGAGCGGCGCGAGGTCGCGGTGCAGCCGCGGCGCGTCGGTGCCGCGCGCGGCGGGGTGCGGGGCGCCGGTCGCGAAGCGCTCCACCAGCCGGCGGGTGATCGACGGGGCGAGCAGGGCGTCGCCGGTGTCCACCAGGCGTACGGCGGCGGCGAGGTGGGCCGAGGTGACGTCCTTGAGCAGGAAGCCGCTGGCCCCCGCGGACAGCGCCGCGTAGACGTAGTGGTCCAGGTCGAAGGTGGTCAGCATGATGACCCGGCAGCCGGGCACCGCGGCCAGGATCCGGCGGGCCGCCTCCAGGCCGTCCATGGTCGGCATCCGGATGTCCAGCAGGGCCACGTCCGGCCGGTGCAGGGTGGCGGCGGCCACCGCCTCGGCGCCGTCGCCGGCCTCGGCGACCACGTCGATGCCGCGCGCGGTGAGGATCATCCGGAAGCCGGTGCGGACCAGCTCCTGGTCGTCGGCGATCACCACCCGGGGGCGGCGCTGCTGGTCCTGTTCCACGGTTCCCTCCGAGTCGTTCACGGCCGGTCCAGCGGGATGCGGGCGCGGACCCGGTAGCCGCCGCCGAGCCGGCGCCGGGCGTCCAGGTCCCCGCCGTACACGGCGACCCGCTCGCGCAGGCCGAGCAGCCCGCGCCCGGCGCCGTCCGCCTGCTTCGGGGCGGGGGCGGGCGCGCCGGAGAGCACGCTCGGGCCGCTGTTCAGCACCTCCACCCGCAGGTAGTGGTCCGCGTACCGCACCGTCACCTCCGCCGTCACCCCGTCCCCGTGCTTGAGCGCGTTGGTCAGTGCCTCCTGGACGATCCGGTAGGCCGTCACGTCCACGCCGCCGGGCAGCGGCCGCGGTTCGCCGGAGACCCGCACCTCCACCGGCAGCCCGGCGAAGGCGAACCGGTCGATCAGCGGGCTCAGCCGGCTCAGGCTCGGCTGCGGCGCGAAGTCGTCGCGCTCCGGCTCCTCGCTGCCGTCGGCGGCCGGGGCGAGCAGGCCGAGCAGGTGCCGCAGCTCCGTCATCGCGTCCCGTCCGGCGGCCTCGACCGCGCCCATCGCGGCCGCCGCCTCCTCCGGCATGGTGGCCAGCACCTCGCGGGCGGCCCCGGCCTGCACCACCATCAGGCTCACGTTGTGGCTGACGATGTCGTGCAACTCGGCCGCGATCCGCGCCCGTTCGGCGTCCACGGCGGCGCTCGCGGCGCTCTCCCGCTCACGCTCCAGCAGCCAGCCGCGCTCGCCGATGGCCGCCCGGTACAGCCGCCGCGCCCGTACCAGCGCGACGCCCAGCCAGCCGGCGGCCGCGCAGGCGGCGCCCGCCGTCGCGATCGCGATCCAGTCCGTCCCTGTTCCCCACACGGCGTCAAGCCTCCCAGGCCGGGGCTTGATCGACATCATCCGGGGGTGCCGCCCGCGTACATCCCGGGTACTACGGCGACCTGCGGTTACACCCGGGGTGGGACGCCCGGCCCGGGAGGCCGCGCCTACCGTCGTCGACCATGAGCAACGACCACGACGGGACCACCCGGCCCGACGACGCGCCGTACGTCGTCGAGCTGTCCGGGGTGCACAAGGAGTTCGGCGACGCCAAGGCGCTCGACGGCGTCGACCTGAGGATCCGCGCGGGTGAGGCGGTCGCCGTGATGGGCCCCTCGGGGTGCGGCAAGTCCACCCTGCTGAACATGGTGGCCGGGCTGGACCGGCCCAGCTCCGGCACCGTCCGGGTGCAGGGGCAGGACCTCGGCGGGCTGAACGAGAACGGCCTGGCGCTGTTCCGCCGCCGCCACATCGGCATGATCTTCCAGTTCTTCAACCTGATCGACGACCTCCCGGCCCTCGACAACGTCGCCCTGGCCGCCCAGCTGACCGGCACCAGCGCCAAGCAGGCGCGCCGACGCGCGCTGGAGCTGCTGGACGAACTCGGCGTCGCGCACCGCAAGGACGTCTACCCGGCCACCCTCAGCGGTGGCGAGCGCCAGCGGGTCGCGGTGGCCCGCGCCCTGATGAACCGTCCCGCGCTGCTGCTCGCCGACGAGCCGACCGGCGCGCTGGACAGCCGCTCCGGCGAGCAGGTGATGGACCTGCTGATCGACCTCAACCAGATCGGGCAGACCCTGCTGATCGTTACCCACGACCCCGACCTGGCCACCCGCTGCGCCAGTCGGCTGGTCGAGGTCGCCGACGGCAAGGTGGCGCGCGAGCGGATGCTGGAGGGGTCCTCGTGAACAGTGCTGTGTGGCGGGCCTCCCGGGCGGCCGTGAAGCGCCGCCGGGTGCAGACCGTCGTGATCGGACTGGTCGTCTTCTGCTCCACCGCGACGGTGCTGCTCGCCCTCGCGGTGATCAGCGCCGCCCGGGCCCCCTTCGACACCGCCTTCGAGGGTGAGCGCGGCGCGCACGTCAGCGCCCTCTTCGACCCGGCCAAGGCCTCGGCGGAGCAGCTGGCCGCCACCGCACACCGGCCGGGCGTCGAGGCGACGGCCGGGCCCTTCGACCAGGCGGTGGTGACCATCCCCACCGACTGGATCGGGCACCCGCCCGGCCCGCTGATCCTGGTCGGCCGGCCCGACCCGGCGGCCGCGCCGGTGGACCGGGTGAAGCTGCTGTCCGGCCGCTGGGCCACCGCGCCCGGCGAGGTGGTCATCGGTACCGCCGGGGGTTCCTCGGAGGGGAACCTCGGCACCCGGCTCACCACCGGCACCGGGGAGCGGCTCACCGTCGTCGGCTTCGCGAGCGACATGAGCCAGTCCGCCGGCGGCTGGGTCACCCCCGAGCAGGCGGCCGCCCTGCACCCCACCGGGCGGCAGATGCTCTACCGCTTCACCGACGCGGCCACCGAGCAGCGGCTCACCGCCTCGCTCGGCCGCGCCACCGAGGGCCTGCCCGAGGGCGCGGTCGCCAACGCCCAGTCCTACCTGGTGCTCAAGCAGGCGTTCTCGGCCGGCGCCGACGCCTACCTGCCGGTGATGACGGTCTTCGGCGTGCTCGGCCTGGTCGTCGCCGCGCTGATCGTCGGCAACGTGGTCAGCGGCGCGGTGGTCTCCGGCTACCGGCACATCGGGGTGCTCAAGTCGATCGGCTTCACCCCGCGCCAGGTGGTCACGGTCTACCTGACGATGGTCTCGGTGCCCGCGGTCGTCGGCACGGTGCTCGGCACGGCGGCGGGCTGGACGGCCGCGTACCCGATCCTCAAGACCGCGTTCAGCGGCATCGCCACCGGCACCGCCGTGATCGATCCGGCCGGCTGGCTGCCCGCCGCGACCCTGCTCGGCGTCCCGCTGCTGGTCGCCCTCGCCGCGCTCGTCCCGGCCTCGCGGGCCCGGCGGCTCTCCGCCGCCCAGGCCATCTCGGCGGGCAGTGCGCCGCGCACCGGGCGCGGCCTCAAGGTCCAGCGGTGGCTGAGCGGCACCAGGCTGCCCCGCGCCGTCAGCCTCGGCCTCGGCCAGCCCTTCGCCCGCCCGGCCCGCACCGCGCTGACCATGGCGGCGATCGCGCTCGGCGTGGTCACCGTGACCGTGACCACCGGGCTGACCAGCACCCTGGCCGCCTCGATGTCCGCACCGGACCAGCACACCCACATCAACGTGCAGACCGCCGTCTTCTCCGGCAGCAAGCTCGCGCCCCGGCTGACCGCGGAGCAGACCAGGGCGATGCTGCACGCCACCCCCGGCGCCGACCAGGTCTCCGTCCGGGGCCTGGTGCGGGTCGGCATCGTCGGCCAGCCCCAGCCGGTCTTCGCCAACTTCTACGGCGGCGACGCCATGGTCGACCACCGGCGGCTGAACGTGGTCGACGGCCGCCCGGCCACCGGGCTCGGTGAGGCCGAGGCCGGGCCGGCCTTCCTGGACCAGCACGGGCTCAAGCTCGGCGACCGGATCACCCTGGCCCTGGACGACCGGCGGACCACCGTCACCCTGGTCGGCCTGGAGACCCAGGGCAACGCCAACGCGCTCTCCTCCAACGCCGCCACCAGGGCGCTGCTCACCTCCGACCCGCACGTGGTCGAGTACGACGTGCGGCTCGCCGACGGCGCCGACGCCGCGGCCTACCGGAAGGCCGTCACGGACGCCGACCCGAGCCTGGGCACCGCGGTCGTCGCCCCGAGCACGGAAGGGTCGGTCGTCGCGATCAAGACGTTCAGCACGACCTTCTCCGTCCTGCTGTCGGTGGTCGCCGCGCTCGGCGTCTTCAACACCCTGCTGCTCACCATCCGGGAGCGCCGCCGCGACCTCGGCATGCTCAAGGCGATCGGGATGACGCCCCGGCAGGTGGTCGGGATGACGGTCACCTCGGTGGCCTGGCAGGGCGTGGTCAGCGGGATCGTCGGCATCCCGGTCGGGATCCTGGTGCACCGGCTGATCGCCGAGCACGTCCGGATCATCCACTTCACCGACGCGATGATCGACGTCTGGGGCGCCCCGCTGCTGGCCGCCCTCGCCCTCGCGGGCGTCGCGATCGCCGTCCTCGGCGCGCTGGTCCCGGCCCGCTCGGCGGCCCGGCTGCCGATCGCCGAGGTGCTGCACAACGAGTGAGCCCGCTCGGGGCGCGGCGGGCGGCTGGTCCGTAGGGCGGCGGGGCGGCGGGGCGGCCGGGTGGTGCACCGC
>NZ_JBHZCN010000157.1:0-16082 GCF_042755465.1 Kitasatospora sp. NPDC059160
TTTTTTTTTTTTCCCACCCCCCACACCCCCCGGTTTAACCCCCGCGGGTCCCCCCGCGGCCCCCGGGGCGCCCCCCCCCCCCCCCCCCGGGGCCCCCGCGGCCGTGGCTCCGCCCCGGCAGGACCCCCCTCAGAACGCGTCGTCCGGAATCTCCACGGCAGTCCGGTCCAGACTCTCCAACAGCCTGAACTGGGCCTCGGTCCTGGGCAGTTCATGCCGGAAGAAGTACCGGCAGGCGTGCCGCTTCCCCTCGTGCACGGGCTCGGTGCCCCCGTCGGCGGCGAGCAGCTGCTCCAGCCACAGCCAGGCCACGACGGTGTGCCCGACCGCTTCGAGGTAGACGGTGGCATTGGCCAGCGCCGTCTCCGGGTCCCCCGTCGCCCACAGCCGCCGGGTGACCGGGACGATGCGCCGGACGGCCTCGTCGAGCTGCCCCGCGTACTCGGCGGCCTCGCCCCCGGCGCTCGCGGCGCGGGCGGTGGTCGCCGAGACCGTCTCGACGAGCAGGCGCAGGCCCGCGCCGCCGTCCATGACGACCTTGCGGCCGAGCAGGTCGAGGCCGTGGATCCCGTGGGTGCCCTCGTGGATGGGGTTGAGCCGGTTGTCGCGGTAGAACTGCTCGACGTCGTACTCCCGGGTGTAGCCGTAGCCGCCGTGCACCTGGATGGCGAGGCTGTTGGCCTCCAGGCACCACTGGGAGGGCCAGCTCTTGGCGATCGGGGTGAGGACGTCCAGCAGCAGGTGGGCGCGGGCGCGGTCCTCCGGGGAGGCGCCGGTGCGCTCCTCGTCGAGCAGTCGGCCGCAGTACAGCACCAGGGCCAACGCGCCCTCCGCGTAGGACTTCTGGGCCAGCAGCATCCGGCGCACGTCGGCGTGGGCGATGATCGGCACCTGGGGCGCGTCCGGGTCCTTGGCCCCGACCGGACGGCCCTGGGGGCGGGTGCGGGCGTAGTCCAGGGCGTGCAGGTAGCCGGTGTAGCCGAGCGCGGTGGCGCCGAGGCCGACGCCGATCCGGGCCTCGTTCATCATGTGGAACATGTAGGCGAGGCCGTGGTGCGGCTCGCCGACCAGGTGTCCGACGGCGCCGGGCTCGCCGCCCGGCCGGTGCACGCCCTCGCCGAAGTTGAGCAGGGTGTTGGTCGTCCCCCGGAAGCCCATCTTGTGGTTCAGCCCGGCCAGTACGACGTCGTTGCGCTCGCCGAGCGTGCCGTCGGCACCGACCAGCACCTTGGGCACGATGAACAGCGAGAGGCCCTTCACCCCGGGCGGCCCGCCGGGGATCCTGGCCAGCACCAGGTGGACGATGTTCTCGGACAGCTCGTGGTCGCCGCCGGAGATCCACATCTTGTTGCCGAACAGCCGGTAGCTGCCGTCGGCGCGCGGCTCCGCCCGGGTGCGCAGGTCGGCGAGCGAGGAGCCGGCCTGCGGTTCCGACAGGCACATGGTGCCGAAGAACCGCCCCTCGACCATGGGCCGGACGTAGGTGTCGATCTGGTCCCGACTGCCGTGCGCCAGCAGCAGGTTGGCGTTGCCCACGGTGAGGAACGGGTAGCCGGAGGTCCCCGGGTTGGCGGCCTGGAACCAGGCGAAGCAGGCGCTGGCCACCACGGACGGCAGCTGGGCGCCGCCGACCTCCTGGTCCATGGCGCTGCCGAGCAGCCCGGTGTCCGCGAAGACGGCCAGCGCCTCCCGGACCTCGGGGATGATGTGCACCCGCTCGCCGTCGAAGCGCGGCTCCTCGGCGTCGTTCCGCTTGTTGTGCGGCGCGAAGTGCCGGGTGGCGACCTGCTCGCCGAGGTCCAGGGCGGCGTCGAAGGTCTCCCGCGAGTGGTCGGCGTACCGGGGGCGCGCCGTGAGCGAGGGGACGTCCAGCCACTCGTACAGCAGGAAGTCGAGGTCGCGACGGGAGAGCAGCAGGGACGGCACGGGGTGGCGCCTTTCGCGAGTGACTAAGCGCTTGCTTGGCTTCGTCAGCAGCATGCTCCACCGGACCGGAGCCGTCAACCGTCGCGAGCGGGGCCCGCGGGCCGGGTGCGGGGTGCGTCAGGCGCGGGGCCCGTCAGCTGCGGGGCCCGTCAGGTGCGGCGACCCGCGGCGACGGCGGCGGCGCCGAGGAGACAGGCCGCGGCGGCGGTGACGTAGGCGAGGTGGTAGCCGTCGAGCCGGTCCGTACCGGTCCCGGCGACCAGGACCAGCAGCGCCACGCCGACGCTCGCGCCGATCTGCTGGGTCACCACGTTGACCGCCCCGGCGACGCCCTGCCGTTCGGCCGGGACGCCGGCCAGCCCGGCGGTGGTCATCGAGGGGAAGTTCAGGCCCTGGCCGATGCCGCTGAGCACCAGGCCGGGGAGCACGTGCACCAGGTAGGAGCCCTCGTGCGGGGTGCCCAGCCAGAGCCCGGTGCCGACGCCGATCAGCACCAGGCCGACGGACATCAGGGTGCGCGGGGTGAAGCGGGCCAGCAGCCGGCCGGTGGCGAAGTTGGCGGTGAGGAACACCGCGGCGGACATCGGCACCAGCGCCAGGCCGGACTCGAACGGGGAGTAGTCCAGCATCCCCTGGAGGTACAGCGGCGCGAAGAACAGCATCCCGACCGAGCCCGTGTACTGGAGGAACGCCGCCAGGCTCGCCGCCCGGACGGAGCCGAGCCGGAACAGGCCGAGCGGGAGGACCGGGTCGGCGGTGCGGTGCTCCCGCACCACGAACAGCACCAGGCAGAGCGCGGCGGCGGCCAGCACCGTCCAGGCCGTGGCGCCGGAGCTGCTCACCCCGACCACCAGCAGGGTGAGGCCGAGGGTGCCGGCGACCGCGCCGGGCAGGTCCAGCCGGCCGCGGTGCCCGGGGCCGTCGGGCAGGCCGATCCTGGTGACCGCGAGCACGGCGGCCCCCAGCAGCACCGAGAACCACAGCACCGAACGCCATCCGAGGAACTGGGTCAGCACGCCGCCGAGCAGCACACCGCCGCTGAAACTCGCGGCGCCGACCGCCGCGTAGACGCTGAACGCCCGGTTGCGGGCCGGACCGGCCGGGAACGCCTCGGAGAGCAGGGCCAGCGCGGCCGGTCCCGACAGCGCGGCGCCGACGCCCTGGACGGCGCGCGCCCCCAGCAGCACCCCGATGTTCGGCGCCACCGCCCCGACCAGCGCGGAGACGGTGAACACGGCGACGCCGACCTCGAACACCCGCCGCCGGCCGAGCACGTCGGCCAGTCGGCCGCCGACCAGCAGGAAGCCGGCGAAGGTGACGGCGTAGGCGGTCATCACCCACTGGAGGGTGGTGTCGGCGAGCTCGAAGCGGCTGCCGACGGAGGGCAGGGCGGCGTTGAGCACCCCGAGGCCGCTCACGTCCAGGGCGAGCGCCCCGGCCAGCACCCCGAGGGCCAGTCCCGGTCGGGTCAGCGGCTGCACCGCGACGTCGGTCATGCCCGGCCGCCGGAACGGTCGGCCCGGCCGGTGCGGCCCGGTGCACCGGGCGGTGCAAGCGCCGGGCACCGTGAGGGGCCCCGAGGGGCTAAGGAGCGGTCGACGCAGGCTGACGCTGTCTCAGGGCTCGCAACTGGCATGGGGGTCAGCTTGCCCGCGCTGATCGTCCGCTGTCCACCCCTCACCCCTCGCGGGGAATCCCGACCGTGCTCCAACTCCCTTACCTTTCAGGCAGGTTAGCCGTATCGCGCGCGAACGAAAGCCCGCCGTGCAGCGGTTCACCCGCCGTCGCCACCGCTCGGCCGGAGCCGTTCGATCGAGCAGGTCGAATCGGACACTTTGGCGATCGGATCCCGCCACTGCCCGGACCGGCTCGCAGACGACGCTTGTCTCACCAATCGCCAAGTGGCACTCTCGTACCCGCTGGTCGGTAAAGACCCGGTGATCCGCCGCACATCGATTCGCACAGTTCGCACACTCGTTGCGCCAGACCCGATCGACCGTCCGATCGGCCTTCCGATCGACCTCCGCATCCAGGGCGGACCGGGACACCAGCTCCGCGCGGTCCACGGCGACCACAGCGCCGACGGACCGGCCGGCAGGCGCCGCGCCGCACGCGTCGGCGAGAACTTCACAGTGGGCCGCTGTTGCGCGATCACCCGAGCCGATCCGAGCGATCCGAGCCGCTGATCCGCACGTCCGCACGCGGCTGATCCAGGCTGTCGCGAGCCGTCCGGCCGGGCAGTCCCGACCCACCCGTTGCCCCGCCCGTTCCCCCGTCCATTCCCCCGTTCCCCGTTCCCTCCTTCCGCCCTGCCCAGGGAGTCGCCATGCCCCAAGAACGCACGGTGCCGGACCCGTCCGCCGTCACGGACTTCCTGCTCTCCCGCGTATCCGCACTGTTGGACGTGTCCGCGAACACCCTGGACCCCCGGGCCCCGCTGCACCGGTACGGGTTGGACTCCGCGCGGTCGGTGGCGCTCGCCGCCGAGCTGTCCGCCTTCCTCGGGCGCGCCGTCCCCGCCACCTGGCTCTGGCAGTACCCGACCGTCGGCGAGCTGGCCCGGGCCCTGGTCGAGGGTCCGCGCGAGGCGCAGCCCGCCCGGGGCGCCGAGCGCGGCGCCCGTCCCCACGAGCCGGTCGCGGTCGTGGGCATCGGCTGCCGCTTCCCCGGCGGTCCGGACCCGTCCGCGTTCTGGCGGCTGCTGGTGGAGGGCGGTGACGCCGTCGGACCCGTCCCGGCCGCGCGCCGGGCGCTGATGAACGACGCGGTCCGCTGGGGCGGGTTCGTCGACGGCATCGACCGGTTCGACCCGCTGTTCTTCGGCATCTCGCCGCGCGAGGCCGTCCAGATGGACCCGCAGCAGCGGCTGGTCCTGGAACTGTGCTGGGAGGCCCTGGAGGACGCGGGCATCGCCCCGCACACCCTGCTCGGCAGCGACACCGGCGTGTTCATGGCCTCCTGTTGGGGCGACTACGCCGCCCTGGCGCACTACCGCGGGCCCGACGCCCAGATCACCCCACACACCGCGACCGGCATGCACGACGGCATCATCGCCAACCGGGTCTCCTACGTCCTGGGGCTGCAGGGCCCGAGCATGGCCATCGACGCCGCCTGCGCGGGCTCCCTGGTCTCGGTGCACGTCGGCTGCCAGTCGATCCAGCTCGGCGAGAGCGACCTCGTGCTGGCCGGCGGCGTCAACCTGAGCTTCGTCTCCGACTACTACACCGCGATGGACGCGATGGGCGCGCTCGCCCCGGACGGCCGCTGCAAGTCCTTCGACGCCCGGGCCGACGGCTACGTCCGCGGCGAGGGCGCCGGTGTCGTCGTGCTCGCGCCGCTCAGCGTGGCCCTGGAGCGCGACCTGCCGGTGTACTGCCTGATCAAGGGCAGCTCCTCCAACAACGACGGCCTGAGCAACGGGATGACCGCGCCGAACCCGCAGGCGCAGGAGAAGATGCTGCGCACCGCGTACCGGCGGGCCGGCATCGACCCGCACCTGGTGGACTACATCGAGTGCCACGGCTCGGCGACGCCGCTCGGCGACCCGATCGAGGCCAATGCGATCGGCGCCGTCCTCGGCGGCGACCGCACCGAGCCGCTGCGGCTGGGCTCCGTCAAGTCCAACGTGGGCCACCTGGAGGCGGCGGCGGGCATCGTCGGGCTGGTCAAGCTGGCGCTGTCGATGCGCAACGGCGTGCTGCCGCCGAGCCTGCACTACAGCACGCCGAACCCGCAGATCCTCTTCGACGAGTACCGGATGACCGTCCAGGACCGGTTGACGCCCTGGCCGCGGCGCTCCGACGCCCGCCGGGGCGGGGTCAGCTCCTTCGGCTTCGGCGGCGCGATCTGCCACGTCGCGGTGGAGGAACTGCCGCGCCCCGAGGGCTCCCTGCTGCTGCTGGCCGCCGACTCCCCGGAGGCGCTGGCGGAACGGGCCCGCGCCCTGCGCGACGCCACCGACCTGCGCGAACTGTGCCGCCGCGCACCCGGCGAGGGGGCGTTCCGGCTCGCGGCCGCCGCCCGGGACCTGGCCGAACTCCGCACCCAGCTGGACGCCTTCGGCGCCGGGGCGCCGGCCCGCGGGCTGAGCGTCGGCGAGGCGGCCGGGCGCCGCCCGCGGGTGGCGTTCCTGTTCTCCGGCAACGGCTCCCAGTGGGTCGGCATGGGCCGCCAGCTACTGGCCGGAATGCCGGTGTTCCGCCGCTCGATGCTGCGCTCCGACCGGCGGATGAAGGAGCTGCTGGGCTTCTCCCTGGTCGAGCAACTGCTCTCCCCGGACGGCCGACTGGACGACATGGACGTCTTCCAGCCGCTGCTGTTCTCCCTCCAGGTCGCGCTGGCCGAGACCTGGCGCGCGCTGGGCGTGGAGCCGGACGTGGTGGTCGGGCAGAGCGTCGGCGAGTTCGCCGCCGCCCACGTGGCCGGCGCGCTCGACTTCGACGACGCCTCCCGGCTGGCCGCCCACCACGGCCGGCTGCTCCAGCAGTTGGCCGTCGGGCGGGGCGAGGGCATCGTGGTGATGACCGCCGCGGACGAGGTCGCGCCGTACCTGACCGGCGGGCTCACCCTCTCCGGCCGCAACGGCCTGCGCTCCACCCTGGTCACCGGCACCCCGCAGGAGATCGACGGCCTGGTCCGGCGGCTCACCGACGCGGGCGTCACCAACCACCGGGTGCGGATGGGCCACGCCCCGCACTCCCCGCTGGTCGACCACGTGCTCGCGCCGTTGAAGGTGGAGCTCGACGGCATCCGCCCCCGGAGCACCCGGATCCCGATGATCTCCACCGTCACCGGCGAGGCCGTGGACGGCGCCGAACTCGGCCCGGACTACTGGGCGGAGAACCTGCGCCGGGAGATCCGGGTGGTCGACGCCCTGACCGGCCTGCGCGGGTACGACGTCGACGCGGTGATCGAGCTCAGCCCGCACCCGCTGCTGCTCAAGTCGGTGTCGGAACTGCTCCCCGCCGCCACCCTGCCCTCGCTGCGGCGCGGCGAGGACGAGGCCGTCGCCCTGCTCGGCTCGCTCGGCGCGCTGTACGCCGCCGGGCTGGCCGTCCCAGCGCACCCCTTCCTGGCCGGTGACCGGGGCCGGCACACCGCCCCCGGCCAGGCCGACCCCGCCCCGGAGGGCCGGCTGCACCTGGTGCCCGTCACGGCCCGGACGGCGGGCGCGCTGGCCGACACCTGCCGCGAACTGTCCAACCGCGTCGAACGCGACCCCGGCCTGCGGGTCGCCGACCTCGCGTACACCCTCGCCGCCCGGCGCACCCACCACAACCACCGGATCGCGCTGTTCGCCCGCAGCCGGCAGGACGTCCTGGACGGCCTCGCCCGGGTCGCCGCCGGCCGGCCGCACCCCGAGGTCGTCACCGGGGCGGTCTCCGGGAACGTCGACCGCCGGGTGGCGCTGGTGTTCTCCGGCGGCGGCACCCAGTGGGTCGGCATGGGCCGTGAACTCCTGCGCTCCCACGCCGGGTTCCGCGACTGGATGACCGCCTGCGACGCCGCCGTGCGCGCGGCCGGCGGCTGCTCGGTGCTGGAGCAGCTGGCCGCCCCGGCCGAGCGGGCCCGGTACGAGGAGATGGACGTCCAGCAGCCGGTGCTGTTCGCCCTCCAGGTGTCGCTGGCGAAGGTCTGGCTCGGGCTCGGCGTCGAGCCGGCCGCCGTGGTCGGGCACAGCCTGGGCGAGGTCGCGGCCGCCTGCGTGGCCGGGGCGCTGTCGCTGGAGGACGCCGCCCGGGTCGTGGTCACCCGCTCGCACCTGCTGGAACGCAAGGCGGCCGCGGGCGCGATGATCTCGGTCGACCTGCCGGAGGCGGAGCTGCTGCCCCGGCTCGCCCCGTACGCCGCGCACGCGGCCGTCGCCGTGGTCAACAGCCCCACCAGCGCGGCGGTCTCCGGCTCGCCCGAGGCCGTCGACGCCCTGGAGGCCGACCTGCGGCGGGAGGGGGTGTCGGTCCGCCGGATCCGGGTCGAACGGCCGGTGCACAGCCCGGGGATGGACCCGCTGCTCCAGCCGCTGCGCGAGGGCATCGAGGGCATCACCGCGCTGCCGCCCGTCATCGACTTCCACTCCACCGCGCTGGCCGAGGCGGTCAACCCGGCCACCGACGTGGACTACTGGGTGCACAACCTGCGCAACCAGGTCCGCTTCGCCGAGACCATCGGGGCGCTGGTCGACCGGGGCGTCGGCACCTTCGTCGAGATCGGCCCGCACGAGACGCTGCGCGGCGCGGTCGAGGAGATCGCCCTCACCCGCGGGGCGCGGGTGCACGCGGTCAACTCGCTGCGGCGCGAGGAGAGCGACCTGCGCTGCCTGCTGGGCGCGGCCGCCTCGCTGTACGTCCGGGGCCTGCCGCTGACCTTCGACCCGCTGTTCGACGACGACGTCGAGCCGGTGGAGACCCCGCTGGTGGCGTGGCAGAAGGAGCGCTACTGGATCGACACCGAGCCGCAGGCCCCACGGGCCCCGGCCGCCCCGACGGCTGCGCCGGTCGCCACCGCGCCCGCGGCGGCGACCGTCGTACAAGCCGACGTGCAGGCCGTCGTGCAGGCCGGGCCCGAGCCCGCGGCCCGGCCGGTGGCGGAGGTCGTCCTCGCCGAACTCGCCGACGCGCTGGGCGTGCCGGTGAGCGGCTTCGACACCGACGCCTGCCTGCGGGACTTCGGCCTGGACTCGATGGTGGGGATCCGGCTGGTCAACCGGATGCAGGCGCTGTTCGGGCAGCGGGTGTCGCCGGTGGTGTTCCTGGACGGCCGCCCGATCTCCGAGGTGGTCGGCCACTTCGTCGAGCTCACCGGCGGCGGCGCCCCCGCGAGCACGCCCGCAACCGCCCCCGCACCGACTGCCGCGCCGACTCCCGTACCGGCCCCCACCCGCCCGGCGGACCACGCCTTCCTCGACGAACTCTCCGAGCTGGACGCCGAGGAACTGCTCGACGAACTGGACGCCCGCGGCCTGCTGGACGCCACCGACGCGCCGGCCCTGGAGCAGCTGCGCGCCGACGACCTGGGCCTCGCCCTGGCACCCGCCTCGCACGGCCAGGCCTCGCTCTGGTTCATGCAGATGGTCTCGCCGGACGCCGTCCCCTACAACTTCATGGTGACCGCCCGGATCCGCAGCACGGTCGACGAGAAGGCCCTGGAGCGCGCCGTCCGGGCCGTGACGGCCCGCCACCCGGCGCTGCGCACCCTCTTCGTCGAGGCGGGCGGGCGGCCGTACCAAGTCGTCCTGGACGAACCGGTGTACGAGTTCCTGGCGCTGGACGGCTCCGCGCTGGACGAGGAGCAGGCCCGCGAGGAGCTGGCCCGGCAGGGGCACCGGCCGCTCGACCTCGACAACGGGCCGCTGGTGCGGGTCGTCCTGCTGGGCCGGGGTCCGGCCGACCACTACCTGCTGGTGCTGGTCCACCACATCGCCTCGGACGCGGCCTCCGCCGATGTGATGATCCGCGAACTCCAGGCCTTCTACCAGGCCTCCTGCCAGGGCGCCGACCAAGGCGCCGACCCGGGTGCCGACCCGGTTGCCGACGCACCGGCCGCCCCGTACACCGAGTTCGTCGCATGGGAGCGGCAGTGGCTGGCCGGGCCGGCTGCCGCGGCGGCGCTGGACTGGTGGTCGGCGAAGCTGGCCGACCCGCCCGCCCACCTCGACCTGTCCGACCGGGAGCGGCCGCCGGGCGTCACCTACGAGGGCCGCGACCTGGCGTTCCGCTGGAGCGCCGAGGAGACCCGGCTGCTGCGGGAGTTCGCGCTGCGCGAGGGCGTGTCGATCAGCACCGTGGTGCTGGCCGGGTTCTTCGCCACCCTCAACCGCGCGGTCGGCACCGAGGACGCGGTGCTGGCCACCGCGATCGCCCAACGGGCCGAGCCCGGCTGGGAGTCCGCCGTCGGCTACTACCTCAACACCGTGCTGGTCCGGGCCAACCCGGCCGCCGACCGCAGCTTCCGCGACCTGCTGCGCGAGGTGCACGACTTCTCGCTCGGCCTGCTGGAGCACATGAACTACCCCCTCGACCTGCTGGCCTCCCGGCTCCGGCCGCCGCGCGCCGAGGGCCGCTCCCCGTGGTTCGACGTGGTGGTCAACTGGCTGTCCTCGGAGGCCTTCCCCCGCTCGGTCAAGCTCTTCCACGGCGTCGGCTCCACCCTCACCCCGGACGGCGCCCTGCCGCTCGAACCGCTCCAGGTGCGCCGCCACCTCGCCAAGTTCGACCTGGAGATCTCGATGGCCGACATCGACGGCGAAGTGGCCGGCCACGTCCAGTTCAAACCGAGCTACCTGGAAAGGCGCACCGTGACCGCACTGCTCGCGCTGTACCGCACCGTGCTCTTCGAGTCGATCGCCCGGCCCGGCCTCGCCCTCGGCGCCGTCGCCCCGGCCGGCCTGCCCGAGGAGGCGGACCGGTGACCGACACCCTGCACTCCGCCTTCGTCGAACTGGCCGCCAAGAACCCCGACGCGATCGCGGTGTACGCTGAGGCCGGCGTCCTCGGCTACGGCGAACTCGACCGCCGATCGGCCGAGTTGGCCGAACGGCTGACCGCCGCCGGGGCCGGCCCGGGCGTCCCGGTCGGGATTTGCGTCGAACGCACCCCCGACCTGCTGGTCGCCCTCCTGGCCGCGCTGCGCAGCGGCGCCTGCTACCTGCCGCTGGACCCGAACTACCCCGCCGACCGGCTGGGCCTCATGGTGCAGGACAGCGGCACCCGGCTGCTGCTCACCACCCCCGCCTCCCGGGCGAGTTGCCCGCCCGGCCCGACCGTGCTGGTGCTGGACGGCGCCGCGGTGCGCACCGAGCCGGGCGCGAGGCCCGTCCCGGTCGTGCCCGGGGACACCGCGTACATCATCTACACCTCGGGCTCCACCGGCCGGCCCAAGGGCGTGGCGGTGCGGCACGGCGGCGCGGTGGCGATGCTCGCCGCGATGGACCGCGTCCTGGAGGGCTGCGACCTGAGCGGGGTCGCGGCGGCCAGCTCGGTCTGCTTCGACATGTCCGTGATGGAGATCTTCAACGCGCTGTGCCGGGGCGGCGCCGTGGTGCTGGTCGAGAGCGCCGTGCACCTGCCGGAGAGCCGGTACGCCGACCGGATCACCCACCTCAACGCCGTGCCGTCGGTGATGAACGGCCTGCTCGACGCCGGGGCGCTGCCGCCCAACCTGCGCACCGTGGTGTTCGGCGGCGAGGCGCTGCGCCGCAAGCTGGTCGACCGGACGTACCGGGAGACCGGCGCGACCCGGGTGTTCAACGCCTACGGCCCCACCGAGGGCACCGTGTTCTGCTCCTTCGGCCTCGTCCCCGAGGAGTCGGCCGAGGAGCCGACGATCGGCCCGCCGACCGAGGGCGCCCTGGTGTACGTGCTGGACGAGCAGCGCCGGCCCGTCCCGACCGGCGCCCCGGGCGAGCTGTACCTCGGCGGCGCCGGGGTCGCGCACGGCTACGTCAACCGGCCGGAGACCACCGCCGAGCGCTTCCTGCCCGACCCGTTCCACCCAGGCGGGCGGATGTACCGCACCGGCGACCTGGTCGCGTTCACCGAGGGCGGTGAGCTGCGCTTCCTCGGCCGCACCGACCACCAGGTCAAGCTGCGCGGCTACCGGATCGAGCTGGAGGAGGTCGAGGCCCGGCTGACCGGCTGCCCCGAGGTCCGGGAGGCCGCCGCCGCCGTCCGCGGCAACCGGCTGGTCGGCTACCTGGTGCCCGCGGGCGACGGCCCCGCCCCGGACGGGCCCCGGCTGGACGCGGCGCTCCAGGGCACCGTCACCGCCCGGCTCGCCGCCGAACTGCCCGACTACCTGGTGCCCGCCACCCTGGTGGTGCTGCCCGCGCTGCCGCTCGGGCCGGGCGGCAAGCTGGACCGCAGCGCGCTCCCCGAGCCGCCGGCCGCCGGCACCGGCGGGCCGACGACCGCGCCGAGCACGCCCACCGAGCTCGCCCTGGCCGAGATCTGGGGGCAGCTGCTCGACCTCGAACCGTCCGGCATCGACGTCCAGGCCGCCTTCTACGACCTCGGCGGCGACTCACTGCTGCTGATCCGGCTGGCCCGGCTGATGACCCGTCGCTTCGACCGGCGGGTCCGGGTGCCCGACCTGTTCAGCTTCCGCGACATCGCCTCGCTCGCCCGCTGGCTCGACGAGGAGGAGGGCGCGACCCCCGAGGTGGTGCAGTCGGCCCGCCGCCGGGCCGGCGCCCGCCGCGCGGCCCTGCGCGGACGCCCGGCCGGCGACCGCTGAGCCCGCGACCCGAGCCGCCCCACCCCACCACGGAGCAGGAGCCTCCCATGACCGACCACCCCGAGCAGGCCCCCGAGCAGGACTACGACCCGGGCGACGTGGCCGTCATCGGCATGTCGCTACGGGCCCCCGGCGCCCGTACCAAGGAACAGTTCTGGGACAACCTCGTCCACGGCCGGGAGTCGATCTCCTTCCTGGCCAAGGACGACATCCACGTCGACGAGACCCTGATCCACAGCCCCTTCTACGTGCGCGCCTGCGGCGTGCTGGACACCTACGACAGGTTCGACCCCTCGGTGTTCGGCATCAGCGACCGGATGGCCGCCGCGATGACCCCGGAGAACCGGCTGTTCCTGGAGAGCGCCTGGGAGTCGCTGGAGGACGGCGGCTACGACCCCGAGCGGCTGGACGCCGAGATCGGGATGTACGGCGCCAACAACCCGCAGACCGCCGCGCTCTACAGCTCCCCGCCGGACCGGGTGTCGGTCGGCCCGGAGGCGATCGAGGCCAGCCTGGCCTGGTCGCCGGACACCATGACCTCCAACGCCCTGTACTACCTGGGGCTCACCGGCGAGGCCGTCACCGTCGCGGCCGTCTGCGCGGGCTTCCACTACGCGGTGCACCTGGCCTGTCAGTCGCTGCTGCTCGGCCAGACCGACCTGGCGGTCGCGGGCGGCGCGATGGTGCGGCTGCCGCACCCGCGCGGCCACCTGTGGGAGGAGAACCGGATCCTGTCCCGGGACGGCCACTGCCGCCCCTTCGACGCCAACGGCACCGGCACCGCGCTGTCCAGCGGCGTGGTCACCGTGCTGCTCAAGCCGCTGGGGCACGCCGTCGCCGACCGCGACCACGTCTACGCCGTGGTCAAGGGCTCGGCCGTGAACAACAACGGGGTCAGCGCGATGGCCTACGGCCTGGCCCAGCCCGAGCGGCTGAGCGCCTGCATCGCGAGCGCCATGGAGGTCGGCGGCGTCGCCCCCGAGACGGTGGGCATGTACGAGGCCAACGGGCTCGGTCTGCCGATGACCGACGAGCTCGAGGTGCACGCGGCGACCATGGCGTTCGGCAAGCAGACCGCGACCACCTCGATCGGCGGGGTCAAGGGCAACGTGGGCCACGGCGGCGTGGTCTCCGGCGGCTTCGGGGCGGTCAAGGCCGCGCTGGCGCTGTACCACCGGCAGCTCCCGGCGACGATCAACCTGACCGAGGTCAACCCGGACCTCGACCTGCCCGGCACACCGTTCGTGCCGCAGCTCGAAGGGGCCGACTGGGAACCGGAGTCCGGTATCCGCCGGGCGGGCATCACCTCGATCGGCGGCGGCGGCTACAACGCCCACCTGCTGCTGGAGGAGCCGCCGGCCCCGGCCCGGCGCGAGCCCGAGGAGGCGGGCCGGCCCCGGCTGGCCACCCTGTCCGCCCTGGACGACGAGACCCTGGCCCGCCAGCGCACCCGGCTCCGGGAGCGGCTGGCGGCCGACCCGACGCTGCGGCTGGACGACGTCTGCTACAGCCTCAACCTCGGCCGCAAGGTGCTGCCCCGCCGTTGGGCGGCCGTGGTGCGCAGCCGGGAGGAGCTGATCGCGGCGCTCGCCGGGGAGCCCGCGGGCGGCGTCGTCACCTCGACCGCCGCCGCCCCGGCCGTCGACGCGGGCGCGTTCGCCCGCACCGACCACGGCCTGGTGCCGGCCGGCCGGGACGCCGGGGCGCTGGCCGAGCTGGCCGCCGCCTGGGTGGGCGGCCGGCCGGTGGACTTCGACGCCCTGCACCGCGGCGAGGCCAGCCACCGGGTGCCGCTGCCCACCTACCCCTTCCAGCCGCGCCGGTTCTGGCGCACGGACTGGTGACCGTGCGCACCCCGGCCCCGACCCCGACCCCGACCCGCGCCCCGGCCGCCGTGGACCTGGGCGACCCGGCCACCTTCGCCGATCCCGGCCTCGACCTCGTCGGGTACTGGCGCACCCTGCGGGACGAGGCGCCGCTGCACTGGAACCCCCCGGCCGACGGCCGGCGCGGGTTCTGGGTGCTCTCCCGGCACGAGGACATCCTGGCCACCTACCGGGACGACGCGCACTTCACCTCCGAGCGCGGCAACGTCCTGGTCACCCTGCTGGAGGGCGGCGACGCCGGGGCGGGCCGGATGCTGGCCGTCACCGACGGGCACCGCCACCACGAGCTGCGCAAGATCCTGCAACGGGTGCTCTCCCCACGGGTGCTGGACGAGGTGGCCACCACCGTCCGGGCCAACACCCGGCGGTGGATCCGCGCGGCGGTCGCCTCCGGCGGCTGCGACTTCGCCGAGCAGATCGCCGCCCGGATCCCGATGAGCACCATCTGCAGCCTGCTGGGCGTGCCCGAGCAGGACCAGGACCACCTGCTCGGCCTCACCAGGGCGGCGCTCTCGGCGGACGACGAGGACGTCGACGAGGTCGACTCCGAGATGGCCCGCAACGAGATCCTGATGTACTTCATGGACGTCGTCGAGGAGCGCCGCGAGCACCCGGGCGAGGACGTGATCAGCATGCTGGTCGCCAGCTCGATCGACGGCGTGCCGCTGACCGACGAGGACGTGGTGCTCAACTGCTACAGCCTGATCATCGGCGGCGACGAGACCAGCCGGCTGACGATGATCGACTGCGTCCGGACCCTGGCGGCCCGGCCCGACCAGTGGCACCGGCTCAAGCGGGGCGAGGTCGAGCTCGGGACGGCCGTGGACGAGGTGCTGCGCTGGGCCTCGCCCACCCTGCACTTCGGGCGCAGCGTCGTCCGGGAGACCGAGCTGCACGGCGTACGGCTGCGGCCCGGCGAGATCGTCACGCTCTGGCACGCCTCCGGCAACCGGGACGAGCGGGTCTTCGACCGGCCCGAGCACTTCGACCTCGGCCGCACCCCCAACAAGCACCTGGCCTTCGGGTACGGCCCGCACTTCTGCGTGGGCTCCTACCTGGCCAAGGTGGAGATCGCCGAACTGCTCGGCGCACTGCGGGACTTCACCACCGGCTTCGACCTGACCGCCGAGCCGCGGCCGATCCGCTCCAACTTCCTGACCGGGTTCGCCACCCTGCCGGTGCGCTTCGAGCCCGACCGCGCCGGGCTGGACGGGGCCGGGCTGGACGGGGCCGACTGACGCGCCGACGCCGAAACCGAGACCCGACCCGACCCGACCAGTGAGCGCAGGAGGACGGTTGAACATCTACCTATCGGGACAAGGGGCGTTCGCGGTGCAGGTCGCGGAGGCCCTGCTGGACGGCGGACACAAGATCGTCGGTGCGGCCGCGCCCCGGCTGCGCAGAGGGCGGTCCGACGAGGCCGACGCGATGTGCTGGGACCGCGTACGGGCCTGGGCGTTCCCCAGGGACATCCCCTGGACGGACTCGGCCGAACTGCGGGCCCGGCACGTCCCCGACGGGGTGGACGTCATCCTCGCCGCGCACTCGCACGCCTTCCTCGGCCGGGAGACCCGCGCCCGGGCCGCCGTCGCCGCCATCGGCTACCACCCCAGCCTGCTGCCGCTGCACCGCGGCCGGGACGCGATCCGGTGGACGATCCGCGACGGCGACAAGGTGACCGGCGGAAGCGTCTACCACCTGACCGAGCGCACCGACGGCGGCCCGATCGCCGCCCAGCAGCACCTGTTCGTACCGCCGGGCTCGACCGCGCAGAGCCTGTGGCGCGACCACCTGGCGCCGCTCGGGGTGCGGCTGCTGCTCAAGGTGGTCGCCGACCTGGCCGCCGACCGGCGGATCGAGGTCCCCCAGGACGAGTCGCTGGCGACCTGGGAGCCCGCGATGGGCGCGCCGCCGTTGTTCAAGCCCGAGCTGATCGCCCTGCCGGGCACGGCGCGGGTCGACGGCAGCCGGTGGGCGCTGCACGAGCACTGAGCCCGCACGGCGAAGCGCCGTCGGCCCCGCACCCGTCTCCTCCGGGTG
>NZ_JBHZCN010000158.1:0-15572 GCF_042755465.1 Kitasatospora sp. NPDC059160
GTCCAGTACGAGGTCGACTCGGGCGCACGCCCAGCCGGGCGCCCAACGCCGCGCGCTGATCTGCCAAGATCCGCCGGACAGGCCCTAACCGACCAGCCCCGTCAGATAGGCGTCGAGCAGCGCGATCTGCCGCTGCGCCGGGAACTCCGCCGGGGCGAACAGCGACTGCACCACCAGCCCCAGCACGAAGGCCTGCGCGCCCGCCGCGAGCCCGGCGGGATCGGCGCCGGCCGGGAGCTCGCCGAGCCGCTGGGCGTCCACCACGTGCCCCGTGAGCGCCACCCGCGACCGGGCGTAGCGCCCCGCGTGCGCGGCCGCCAGTTCCGGGTCCGCCAGGGCGACGTCCCAGGAGCTGACCCAGATCCGGTTGCCGGACTCGGTGGCCTCGTCCAGCGGCAGCACGTCGAGCAGTGCGGCCCGCAGGCGGGCCAGCCCTTCGGGCGGCGGCGGGGTGCCGTCGGCGGGCGCCAGCCGGCGGGGCCGGGCGGCGGAGCGGCGGTCGAGCTCCTCCAGGGCGTGGCTCAGCAGTGCCCGCTTGTTCGGGAAGTAGTGCGTCAACAGCCCGGTGGAGGCACCCAGTTCCGCCGCCACCGCGCGCAGCGTCAGCCCCTCGAAGCCCTTGGCGGAGAGCACCCGCCACACCCCCTCGGAGACTTCCGAACGGCGGGCGTCATGGTCTCCACGGGCTGGCGTCATGGGGGCTATCGTACATACCAAACGTTTGTTATGAATGATCCGAACGGCCCACCCCACTCCCTTCTCCACTCGCGCCCCACCCCCTCCCCCACTCCCGCCGCGCGCACCCCGTCGCACCACCCCGAGAGGCCCGCCCGTGTATTCCGTCCCGCTCGCCGAGAACGCCGAACTGCGCCCGCTGGAACCCTGGCAGGCCCCCGAGTTCCTGGCCCACATCGACCGCGCCCGCGCCCACACCGACCCGTGGATCCCGTGGGCCACCCGCACCACCGACCTGGACTCGGCCCGCGCCACCCTGCAGCGCTACGCCGACGGCCAGGCCGCCGACTCCAGCCGGATCTACGGCATCTGGCGCGACGGCACGCTGGTCGGCGGCGTGATGTTCGTGCACTTCGACACCCGGAGCGGCAACTGCGAGATCGGCGCCTGGACCGAGCCGGCCGGCGAGGGCGGCGGGCTGATCACCGCCGCCGTCCGCCGGCTGCTCGACTACGCCTTCACCACCCGCGGCCTGCACCGCGCCGAGTGGTGGTGCTCGGCCGCCAACGCCCGCAGCCGGGCGGTGGCCCAGCGGGTCGGGATGCAGCGGGAGGGCGTGCTGCGGGAGTGGTTCCTGCACAACGGCGTCCGCCACGACAAGGAGATCTGGGCGGTCCTGGCCTCGGAGCACACCGCCACCGGGGCCTGACGGCCCGCCGACCCCTCCTCGGCGTACTCCTCGGCGCCGGCACGGGAAAGCGGAGCGGGGCCCGGTGGACACCCCCGTGGGTCCACCGGACCCCGCTCCGCCGCCCTCCCCCGCCCGGCTCCGCCAGGCCCCGGCGGCCCCGCTCAGGCCGCCAGCACCGGCCCCTCGGCCGCCGCGGGAGTCTCCGCGGCCCCAGTGGCCCCAGCGGCCCCAGCGGCCCCAGCGGCCCCTGCGGCCTCCACCGCCGCCGGCTCCGCCGTGCGCAGCCGCAGCGCCAGCAGCAGCACCAGGACCATCACCCCGCCCGCCGACAGGAAGACCACGTCCACGGCGTCCGTGAAGCTCCGCAGCGCGTGCTCCCGGGCCGCGCCGGTCATCGTGCGCACCGCGGAGAGGGAGCGCCCGGGCTCGGCGGCCTCGAACACCCGGGTCAGCACCGTGCCGAAGAGCGCCGCGCCGAGCGCGTTGCCGAGGGTCTGGAAGAACCGGACGCCGGTGGTGGCGACGCCGAGCTGCTCGCGCGGGGCGGTGTCCTGCACCATGGTGATCAGCTGCCCGATCAGCTGCCCGAACCCGGCTCCCAGCAGGGCGAGTTCGGTGCCCACCGCCCACAGCGGGGTGTCCGGGCCGCTGAGCCCGAGCAGGGCCAGGGCGAGCACCGAGACGCCCGAGCCGACGATCAGGAAGGTGCGCGGCTGGTGGCCGCGGGCGATCAGCCGGGTGGCGAGCAGGCCGACGCCGGTCATCCCGGCGGCCATCGGCATCAGGTAGAGGCTGGCCGTGGTCGGGGCGATCCCCCGGGCGATCTGCAGGTAGATCATCACGTAGACGATCGCGCCCATCATGCCCATCCCGACCAGGCCCTGGACCGCGAAGCCGATCCGCACCACCGGGATCCGGAACAGGGAGAGCGGGAGCACCGGCTCGGCGGCGGTGGCCTGGCGCCACAGGAAGAGGCCGAGCGAGGCGAGGGTGGCGGCGGAGAGCCCGAGGATCACCGGGGACGTCCAGGCGTAGTCCTTGCCGCCCCACTCGGTGACCAGCAGCAGCCCGGTGGCGAAGGCGGCGGCCAGGGTGGCGCCGAGGAAGTCCAGGCCGCGCCGGCCGAGGTCGCGCGGCAGCTTGATCACCAGGGCGACGCCGACCAGCACGAGCAGGCCGAGCGGCACGTTGAAGTAGAAGATCCAGCGCCACCCGAGGTGGTCGGTGAACAGCGCCCCGACCAGCGGGCCGACCGCCATGCCGAGCCCGGCGACGATGCCGCCCATCGCGCCGCCCTTGCCGCCCTTGCGCTCCTGCGGGTCCTGGAGCTGGGCCATCACCACCATGGTCACGCTCATCAGCCCGCCGCCGCCGATGCCCTGGACGGCCCGGAAGGCGATCAGCTCGCTCATCGACTGCGCGGCGCCGCAGAGCACCGAGCCGAACAGGAAGGTGCCGACCGCGCCGAGCAGCACCCGCTTGGCGCCGTACACGTCGCAGAGCCTGCCGTAGAGCGGGAGCAGCGCGGTGGCCGCCAGCGAGAAGGCGCTGACCAGCCAGGGCAGCCGGTCGACGCCGTGGACCGGGTCGAGGTCGCGGACGATCGGCACGGTGGCCGCCGAGACGATGTTGGCGTCGAGAACGGCCAGCACGATCGTCACCAGGCAGAGCAGCATGCCGAGTTGGCGCTGGGCGGTGGTCATCAGGGTGGATCCGGCCCGGCCGGGTGCGGGCGGGGCAGCGGGTGTGTGCGGGGCAGCGGGTGCCATCGGGAAGTCCCCCCGGGGTGTGTGGAGTCGGCCCCGACCGGTGCGGTCCGGCGGGCTCGGCACCACCATGGCAGGAGTTTTGGACTGGGTCAATTCTTCATCCGGACCAATCTTTCATCCCGACACATCTTTCTGCTCGGTCTAGCTTTGATCCTGGTACAGTCTTCGCATGGCGACCCACCACGGCTTGGACCTCGGCCCCGACCGCGACCTCGACGCCCTCCCGCTGCGCGAGCGCAAGAAGATCCAGACCGGCGTCCGGATCTTCCGCGCGGCCATCGGCCTCTTCATCGAACGGGGCTTCGACCAGGTCTCGGTGGCCGAGATCGCGGCCGCCGCCGAGGTCTCCAAGATGACCGTGTTCAACTACTTCCCGACCAAGGAGGACCTGGTCCTCGGGCCGATGGAGCAGCACCTCGACGAGCCCGCCCGGGTGGTGCGCGACCGCGCCCCGGGCACCTCCGCGGTGACGGCGCTGCGCGAGCACTTCCTCGCCGCCCTGGAGCGCCGGGACCCGGCCACCGGCCTGAGCGACGACCCGGTGGTGCTGGACGTGATCCGGCTGATCCACGCCACCCCGGCGCTGGCCCTGCGCGCCACCGCGGCCTTCGACCGGCGCGCCCAGAGCCTGCTCGCCGACGAGCTGCGCGACCAGGACCCGGCCCACGACGAGCTGACCGCCCGGGTCGCCGCCGCCCAGCTGCTCGCCGTCCGGCTCACCCTGATCACCGGCAACCACCTGCGGATGCTGGCCGGCGAGCGCGCCGCGGACGCCCTGCCCGGCGCCCTCGACGAGGCCCGGCGCGCCTTCGCCACGGTCGAGCACGGCCTCGGCACGTACTGCGCCGGACCGGCCCGGGGGAGCGCGGACCCGGCCTGAGAGAGTGGGCGCACCACGACCGACGCCGGAGGTGCGCATGGACCAGCCGCTGCTCACGCGGGACCGCTCCGCCCTGCCCGCCCGGGCCGAGGGCCTGAACGCGTACGTCGGCGAGGACGGCGTCGCCGTCCTGGAGTTCGCCCGCCCGCACCGCCGCAACGCGGTGACCCTGGCGATCTGGCGGGCGCTGCCCGAGGTGCTGGACCGGCTCGCCGAGCGGCCGGGCGTCCGGGCCCTGCTGCTGACCGGCGCCGGGAACACCTTCAGCGCCGGCGCGGACATCACCGAACTCGCCGAGGTGTACGGCGATCCGCGGCGCGCGGACGCCTACCACGCGGTCAACGTGGCCGCCGAGGAGGCGCTCGCGGCCTTCCCGCACCCGACCCTCGCCGTGGTGCACGGCGCCTGCGTGGGCGGCGGCTGCCAACTGGCCGTCGCCTGCGACCTGCGCTTCGTCGCCGAGGACGCCCGGCTGGGGATCACCCCGGCCAAGCTCGGCGTGGTCTACCCGGCGGTGCCGACCCTGCGGCTGGCCCGGCTGGTGGGGCCGGCCCGGGCCAAGTACCTGCTGTTCTCCGGCGAGTTGGTGCGCGGCCGGGACGCACTGCCGCTGGGCCTCGCCGAACGGGTCCTGCCGGACGCCGAACTGGACGCCGCGGCACTGGAGTTCGCCCGGCTGCTGACCACCCGCTCGACCCAGACGATCGGCGCGGTGAAGGCCGCGCTGGCCGTCCCGGCGGAGCGGGCGGCCGAGGCGCTGGAGCCCTGGGAGCGGCGCTCGCGGAAGGCCCCGGACGTGCACGAGGGGCTGGCCGCGTTCCTGGCGGGCCGCCCGGCGCGGTTCTGAGCAACGGCCCCGCGGGCCCTCCGGACGGACGGCGGCACCGCCGGCTCACGTACGATCGTGCGACCGGCGCCGAGCCGCCGACCGCCCTTCCCCACCCGGAGCACGCACCCCGATGACCACCGAGGCCACGGCCGCCCCCACCAGCCGGACGACCTGGGCCCGCCGGGTCACCGACGGCGTCGAGCCGAAGAACGTGATCATCGCGGTCTGCCTGCTGATCGGCGGCCTGCGCTACGGCTGGTCCGGCCTCGGCTGGGCCGCCTTCGCCGCACTGTTCGCGGCCGTCATCCCGACCCTGTTCATCCAGCGCGGCATCCGCAAGGGCACCCTGGAGGACCGCCACGTCGGCCACCGGCAGCGCCGGCTGACCGTCATCCCGTTCATCATGGGCTCGGTCGCCGTCAGCTTCGCGGTGATGATCCTGGCGCACGCCCCGCGCGACCTCACCGCGATGGTGGCGGCGATGTTCGCCTCGCTGGTGCCGATCCTGGTGATCACCGTCTGGTGGAAGGTCTCCGTGCACACCGCCGTGGCGGCCGGCGCGGTGGCCTGCCTCGGCATCGCGCTCGGCCCGCTGTGGCTGCTGCTCTACCCGCTGGTCGCGGTGATCGGCTGGTCCCGGGTGGTGCTGCGGGACCACACCACCGCACAGACGATCGTCGGCGCGGTGGTCGGCTCCCTCGCCGCCGGGCTGACCTTCTGGCTGGCCCGGTAGTCCCGACCCGGCAGCCCGACCCGGCAGTCCGACCCGGCCCCGGCCCCGGCCGGCGGATCGGCCCGGGCTAGCGGATCGGCATCCCCGAGACCGCCCGGGCGATCACCAGCCGCTGGATCTCGCTGGTCCCCTCGAAGATCGAGTAGATCGCGCTGTCCCGGTGCATCCGCTCCACCGGGTACTCCCGGGTGAAGCCGTTGCCGCCGAGGATCTGCATCGCCTGCGCGGTGACGAACTTGGCCGTCTCGCCCGCGTAGAGCTTGGACATCGAGCCCTCGGCGGCGGTGAACGGCTGGTTGTTGGCGGCCATCCAGGACGCCCGCCAGACCAGCAGCCGGGCCGCGTCGATCCGGGTCCGCATGTCGGCGAGCTGGAAGGCCACGCCCTGGTTGTCGATGATCGGGCGGCCGAACTGCTCCCGGGTCTTCGCGTAGTCCAGCGCGACCTCGTACGCGGCCCGGGCGATGCCGATCGCCTGCGCCCCGACGGCCGGGCGGGACGCCTCGAAGGTGGCCATCGCCGCGTTGCCCCGGCCGCCCGTCCGCTTGACGCCCTCCCGGGCCCGGGCCAGCCGCTCGTCCAGCTTCTCCTTGCCGCCGAGCAGGCAGCTGCCGGGCACCCGGACGCCGTCCAGCACCACCTCGGCGGTGTGCGAGGCGCGGATGCCGTGCTTCTTGAACTTCTGGCCCTGGCTCAGCCCGGGGGTGCCCGGCGGGACGACGAAGGAGGCCTGCCCCTTGGCGCCGAGCCCGGGGTCGACGGTGGCGACCACCACGTGCACGGCGGCGATCCCGCCGTTGGTGGCCCAGGTCTTGGTGCCGTTGAGCACCCACTCGTCCTTGGCCTCGTCGTACACGGCCCGGGTGCGCAGCGCGGAGACGTCCGAGCCGGCGTCCGGCTCGGAGGAGCAGAAGGCGGCCACCTTGACGTCGTCGGGGGTGCCGAACATCTGCGGGGTCCAGGTGCCGATCTGCTCGTCGGTGCCGTTGGCGAGCACCGCGACGGCGGCCAGCGTGGTGCCGACGATGGCCAGCCCGATGCCCGCGTCGCCCCAGAACAGCTCCTCCATGGCGATCGGGATGCCGACGCCGGAGGGGTCGAAGTACTGCTGGGCGTAGAAGTCCAGCGAGTAGATGCCCAGCTTGGCGGCCTCCTGGATGACCGGCCAGGGGGTCTCCTCGCGCTCGTCCCACTCGGCCGCGGCGGGGCGGATCACGTCGGCGGCGAAGCCGTGCAGCCAGTCGCGTACGGCGAGCTGGTCCGCGCCCGGGTCCAGCGAGAACGTGCTGCTCATGAGGGAGCCTCCGCAGAAGGGGTGACGACGCAGGGATGGCGGTGCAGGAGTCACGACGCGGGGATCACGGCCGCCGGGTGCGACCCACCGGGGTGTTACCCCGGGTAACATCGTCGGAGTCTGCTACTGATTGGTAACCGGTGTCAACGCCCAGGCCACCCAGAATCCCGAGGAGCAGCGCATGTCCCGAGAGCCCCGCCGCGAGCAGCTGCTCAACGCCGCCGACCGGGTCATCCAGCGCGAGGGGCCGAGCGCCAGCATGAACGCCATCGCCGCCGAGGCAGGCATCACCAAGCCGATCCTCTACCGCCACTTCGGCGACCGGACCGGCCTGATCAGGGCCCTGACCGAGCGCCACACCGGCGGCCTGCTGGCCGCCGTCCGGGCTGCCCTGGCCGAGCCGCTGGAACGCCGCGACCGGGTCGAACACGTCCTGGACACCTACCTCGCCGGGATCGAGGCCCGCCCCCAGGTCTACCGGCTGCTCACCCACCCCGAGCCCGGCGACCCCAGCGGCGCGGGCAACGCCCTCGCCCCCGCGCTGCGGCAGATCGCCGAGGAGATCACCCGCGCCGTGCAGAACCAGGTCGACCTCGGCGCCGACCGCGACCTGCTCGCCGAGGCCTGGGGCCGGGGCATCACCGGCATGGTGCTGGCCGCCGGCGACTGGTGGCTGGAGACCAGACCCTGCTCGCGCACCCGCATGGTGCAGGCCCTGGCCGACCTGCTCTGGGGCCGGCTCGCCGCCGCCGCGGACCTGCCCACCGCCGTCCTGCCGCCCGCGGTCCTGCCGCCCGCCCCCGCCGAACCGAACGGCGACTGAACTCCCCCTCCGCGCACGGCCCTTGCCCCGCCCGGGCCGCACCGGGCCACCGCACCGGCCCCGTCCGCGCACGACCCTTGTGCCGGCCCGGGGAGCACGGGCATCATCGGGCCCCCACCCCCCGCCGTGCGAGGTCCCCGATGCGCCTGTGCCGCACCGCCGTCGCCCTGCTGCTCGCCGCCACCGCCACCCTCGGCGCCGCCGCCCCGGCCGCCGCCCACGGCGGCCCCCCGACCCGCCTCCCCAGCCACTTCCCCACCGGAACGGCCACCGGCCCGGACGGCCGCACCGCCCTCACCGACGACCGGGGCCGCCGCCTCCAGCTGCGCGGCGTCAACCTCGACAAGTACGCCGAGGCCACCCCGGCCGACCTCGACTCCGTCGCCGCCCAGGGCTTCACCCTGGTCCGGCTGCCGGTCTCCTGGACCAGGCTGGAGCCCGAACGCGGCCGCCTCGACCCCACCGAACTGCACCGGATCCAGGCACTCCTCGACCGGGCCGACCGCCTGGGCCTGCTCGTCCTGGTCGACTTCCACCAGGACGTCTACGGGCCGCGGTTCGGCGGCGGCACCAACGGCATCCCGTGCTGGGCCACCCGCGACGACGGCCTGCCCTTCACCCCCGACCCGAAGGACTGGTTCGCCGGCTACTTCCAGCCCGCCGTCCAGGCCGCCTTCCGCCACCTCTACGACGACCCCGACCTGCGCGCCTGGCAGGCCGACTTCTACACCCGGCTCGCCCGCGAACTGCGCGGCCACCGCTCCCTGTTGGGCTACGACCTGTTCAACGAGCCGTTCGGCCCGGTGGACGGCGACCCGACCGACCCGGCCGTGCTCGCCGCCGCCTCCGCCGCCCTGGAACAGGGCCGGCTCGCCGACATGTACCGCCGCCTGATCGCCGCCGTCCGCCGGGCGGACTCCCGCGCCTGGCTGTTCGTCGAACCGACCGTCCTGGTCGGCCAGGGCGTGCCCACCGCCCTCCCCGGCTTCACCGACCCCCGACCCGGCGCGCCCCGGCTCGGCTACGCCCCGCACTTCTACGACACCGCGGTGGAGAACGGCGCCGACTGGAACCCCGCCGACGGCTTCGTCGAGCAGTACGCCGCCGCGATCACCGGCTACCCGGCCGCCCACCACCTGCCCGTGCTGGTCGGCGAGTGGGGCCCGCCCGACTCCCGCACCCCCGGCAACACCCTGCTGGTCCGCCGCCAGGTCGCCGCGATGGACGGCTTCGCCGAGGGCTGGACGATGTGGTACTGGTGCCGGGGCACCGGCGGCTACTGCGCCCTCGACCCGGCCGGCCACCCGGCGCCCGGCGACGGCCCCGCCTTCGGCCCGTACCCGGCGGCCGTCCCCGGCACCGACGTCCGGACCGCCACCGGGGGCGACGCGGGCACCGCCACCGTCCGCTGGACGGCCGACGGCAGCGGCCGCACCGGCGAACTCGTCCTGCCGCCCGCCGCGTTCCCGCGCGGCGCCCGGGTCGCCGTCTCCCCCGCCGGCGCCCGGGTCGAGGTCGAGCAGCCCGCGGACGGCCGCGCGGGAACCGTACGGATCCGGCTCCCGCACGCCCGCCCGGGCACGCCCGTAACGGTCACCCTCACCCCGCGCTGACCGGCCCGGACCGCCGGCCGGCCCGTCCCGTCGACCAGCCCAGACCGCCGACTAGCCCAGACCACCGACTAGCCCAGTCCGCGGCGCTCCAGCAGCGGCGCGGTCTCCGGCGCCCGGCCGACCACCGCGCGGAAGGACTCCAGCGGGTCCCGGCCGAACCCGCGCGCCAGCAGCTCGCGCCGGAACAGCTCGCCGCTGTCCCGCACCGACCGCCCGTTGGTCTCGAACCACCGCACGGTGTCCGCGTCCAGCACCTCCGACCAGATGTACGCGTAGTACCCGGCGCTGTAGCCGCTGGAGAAGATGTGCTGGAAGTACGGCGTGCGGTAGCGCGGCGGGATCGCCGCCACCGCGAGACCGGCCTCCGCCAGCACCCGCGCCTCGAACTCCTCGGCGTCCTCGACCCGGTGGCCCTGCGGCAGGGTGTGCCAGGCCCAGTCCAGCAGCGTCGCCGCGAGGTACTCCACCGTCCGGAAGCCCTCCCCGAACCGTTCGGCCGCGGTCATCCGCTCGACCAGCTCGGCCGGCAGCGGCTCCCCGGTGGCGTGGTGGCGGGCGTAGTTGGCCAGCACCTCGGGCCGGACCATCCACATCTCGTTGACCTGCGAGGGGAACTCCACGAAGTCCCGCGGCACCGCGGTGCCCGCGAACAGCGGGTAGCGCACGTCCGAGAACAGCCCGTGCAGCGCGTGCCCGAACTCGTGGAACAGGGTGCGCACCTCGTCCCAGCTCAGCAGTGCCGGCTCGCCCGGCGCCGGGCGCGGGACGTTGAGGGTGTTCAGCACCACCGGCCGCCGCCCGGTCAGCCCGGACTGGCCCACCAGCTCGTCCATCCACGCGCCGCCGCGCTTGGACGCCCGCGCGTGGAAGTCCCCGATGAACAGGCCCAGCGCGGTGCCGTCCTCCTCGAACACCTCGAAGACCCGGGCGTCCGGGTGGTGCGCCGTCAGCTCCGGCCGCTCGGTGAAGGTGATCCCGTACGCGAGCCCCGCGGCGAAGAACACGCCGTCCACCAGGACCCGCTCCAGCTCGAAGTACGGGCGCAGCGCGGCGGTGTCCACCTGGTAGGAGGCCTGCCGCACCTTCTCCGAGTAGTACGCCCAGTCGTGCGCGGCGATCTCCTCGACGCCGTCCGCGGCCGCCACCGCGGCCAGTTCGGCGGCCTCCCGGCGGGCGTTCGCCACGGCCGGCTCCACCAGCCGGGCGAGCAGCCCGGACACCGCCTCGACCGTCCCGGCCGTCTCGTCCGCCACGACGTGGGCGGCGTGGTTCGGGAAGCCCAGCAGCGCGGCCCGCTCGGCGCGCAGCCCCGCCATCCGGATCGCCAGCGGCCCGTTCTCCGCGCCGGCCCGGGCGAGCGAGGCGGCCAGCAGCCGCTCGCGCACCGACCGGTCGGCCAGCTGGGCCAGCTCGGGCTGGGTGGAGGTGCTCTTCAGGCTGAGCACGTACCGGCCCTCGTGGCCGAGCACCCGGGCGTTCTCGGCGGCCCCGGCGATCGCCCCCTCGGACAGCCCGGCCAGCTCCTCGGCGGTGTCCACGACCAGCGCGGCGGCGCGGGTGGCGGCGTTCACGTTCTGCTGGAACGTCGTCCCCAGCGCGGCGAGTTCGGCGTTCAGCTCGCGCAGCCGGTCCTGCTCGGCCGAGCCCAGCCGGGCGCCGGAGCGGACGAACGCGGTGTACCAGCGCTCCAGCAGCCGCAGCGACTCCGGGTCCAGCCCCAGGGCGGCCCGGTTCCCGTGCAGCGCCTCGATCCGGGCGAACAGCCGCCGGTCCAGGTGGATCGCGTCGTGGTGGGCCGCGAGCAGCGGGCTGACCTTCGCCTCCACCTCCTCCAGCAGCTCGGTGGTGTCGGAGGAGGACTGGTTGCGGAACACCCGGTCCACCCGGTCCAGCAGCTCACCGGAGCGCTCCAGGGCCACCAGGGTGTTCTCGAAGGTCGGCTCGGACCGGTCGTCGGTGATCGCCGCGATCTCGGCCAGCTGCTCGGCCGTTCCGCGCTCGTACGCGGGCAGGTAGTGCTCCTCCCGGATCTCGGCGTAGGGAGGCAGTTCGTAGACCAGGGGGCTGGCCGCGAAGAACGGGTTCTCGGTCATTCCGCCGACCCTACGCGGTGTCACCCCGCGTGCCCATACGCCCCAGGTCATCGTTGTCAGACCCACCCGTTAACGTCGACCGCGCGGACTCCCGGTCCGCACACCCGCGCCCCACCCGTACACCAGCCCCGCACCCCCGGCCCGCCGCAGCACCGCCAGGACGCGCCCCAGGAGAGGAGACACCCGCCGTGGCCCCCAGAACGGCCCTCGTGCCCGATCAGCACGGCCCCGGCGGCCGCCTCCAGCCGCTCGACGACACCGGCCGGCCGCTCGGCCCGCCGGAGGCCGTCCGCGACCTCGCCGCGGCCGTCGCCGCCCTGGAGTCCGCCGACCGCCCGCGCTGGGTCTGGGCCGCCGCCGACTCCGGGTACGCCCCGCTGCTGCCCCGGCTGCCCGACCGGCTCGCCCGCTGCCACGACCTCCGGCTGGTCGAGGCGCTGCTGCTGGCCCACGAGGGCCGCTTCGGCGCGCCCCGCTCGCTCGGCGCCGCCTGGTCCCGGCTGCACGGCCTGCCCGTCCCGGACGACCTGCCCGAACCCGGCCTGTCCGACGCGGACGACGGCCAGGACACCCTGTTCGCCCCCGACCGGCTGCAACTGCCGCCCGGCGCCGACCCACTGGCCGCCGTGGTGGCCGTGCACGCCGAGCAGCAGCGGCGGATCGCCGCCGTCACCGACCCGGCCGCCCGGCAGCGCTTCCGGCTGCTGGTCGCCGCCGAGTCCGCCGGCGCCCTGGTGGCCGCCGAGATCGCCCACGACGGCCTGCCCTGGCGCTCCGACGTCCACGACCGGCTGCTCACCGACCTGCTCGGCCCCCGCCCCGCCGTCCCCGGCACCCAGCCCCGGGTGCTCGCCGACCTCGCCGTCGAACTCCAACAGGCCCTCGGCGCCAAACCGTTCAACCCCGACTCGCACACCCAGGTGCTGCGCGCCTTCGCCGAGGCCGGCATCCAGTTGACCTCCACCCGCTCCTGGGAGCTCAAGCGCATCGACCACCCCGCCGCCCAACTCCTCATCCGCTACAAGGAACTGGCCCGGATCCACGTCGCCCACGGCTGGGCCTGGCAGGACGCCTGGGCCCGCGGCGGCCGCTTCCGGCCCGAGTACGTGGTCGGCGGCGTGGTCTCCGGCCGCTGGGCCAGCCGCGGCGGCGGCGCCCTGCAGATCCCGCGCATCCTGCGCCGCGCCGTGGTCGCCGACCCGGGCTGGCTGCTGGTGGTCGCCGACGCCGCCCAGCTGGAGCCGCGGGTGCTCGCCGCACTCTCCCAGGACGCCGGGCTGGCCCGCACCGCGGCCGACGGCGACCTCTACGAGTCGCTCGCCGCCCAGGCCTTCCAGGGCGACCGCGACAAGGCCAAGCTCGGCCTGCTCGGCGCCATGTACGGGCAGACCAGCGGCGACATCGGCCCGCTGCTGAACACCCTGCGCCGGCGCTACCCGGCCGCGATGGGCTACGTCGAGGCGGCGGCCCGCACCGGTGAGGACGGCGGCGTGGTCACCTCCCGGCTCGGCCGGGTCTGCCCGCCGGCCTCCGCCGCCTTCCTCGACCTCACCGAGGCCGACGCCGGCGGCGAGACCGGCGGCCGCACCGCCCGCGCCCGCGGCCGGTTCACCCGCAACTTCGTCATCCAGGCCAGCGCCGCCGACTGGACGCTCGCCCTGCTGGCGGCGCTGCGCCGGCGACTGGGCGAACTGCCCGTGCCCGGCCCGGCGGACCGCCCGCACCTGGTGTTCTTCCAACACGACGAGGTGATCGTGCACACCCCGGCCAACCTGGCCGAGCAGGTGGCCGCCGCCGTCGCCGAGTCCGCCGACGAGGCCCGCCGGCTGGTCTTCGGCGACACCCCGGTGCGCTTCCCGCTCAGCACCGCGGTGGTGGACTGCTACGCCGACGCCAAGTGAGCGCCGCTACACCTTGCGGAAGGAACGCGCCTCCTCCGCGGCTGCGACCACCTCGGCCAGCCCCGCCCCGGTCGAGGCGGTGACGACCGCGGCCACCGCGCCCTCCACGAACGGCGCGTCCACCAGCCGCACCCCCGGCCGCGGCTCGTCCTCCAGCACGGTCACCGCGGTCAGCACCGAACTGCCGAGGTCCGGCAGCACCACCACCCCGGCCCCGCCGTCCGCCTCCACGACCGCCCCGGCGATCAGCTCGTAGCTGGTGCCGATCCCGCCGTCCTCCGTCCCGGCCGCGACCACCACCCGCACCCCGTCCGGGGCGAGCTCACCGAGCAACTCGCGCAGCCCCTCGGCCAACTTGGCACTGTGCGACACCAGAACGATTCCCACCCGTCCACTCATGCGCCCGACCCTAGGCCCCGCCCCACCGCACCGGAAGGGTGAGCGGAACCGCGCGTGTCGCACCCCGTGCCCGCACCCCCCATCCGGCGTAGCGTCGGCCCCAGGCTGTTGCGTCCACACCGCGGTCACCCAAGGGAGCGAAGAACGTTGAAGAAACTGATCAACACCCCGGAGAGCGTCCTGGAGGACGCCCTGGCCGGAGTCGCCGCCGCCCACCCCGAGCTGGCGGTGGACGTCCCCAACCGGGTGATCACCCGGGCCGCCCGCCCGGCCGGCCCCAAGGTCGCGCTGATCTCCGGCGGCGGCTCCGGCCACGAGCCGCTGCACGGCGGCTTCGTCGGCCCCGGCATGCTCGACGCCGCCTGCCCCGGCGAGGTGTTCACCTCCCCCGTCCCGGACCAGATGCTGGCCGCCGCCAAGGCCGTGGAGAACGGCTGCGGCGTCGTCTTCGTCGTCAAGAACTACACCGGCGACGTGATGAACTTCGAGCTCGCCGCCGAACTCGCCGCCGAGGAGGGCCTGGAGGTCCGCACCGTCCTGGTCGACGACGACGTCGCGGTCGAGGACTCCACCTGGACGGCCGGCCGCCGCGGCACCGGCGCGACCGTCCTGGTCGAGAAGACCACGGGCGCCCTCGCCGAACGCGGCGCCCCGCTCGACGAGGTCGCCGCCCTCGGCGAGCGCGTCAACGCCGCCTCCCGCTCCTTCGCGATCGCGCTCACCGCCGCCACCGTCCCGACCGCCGGCAAGCCCGGCTTCGACCTGCCCGAGGACGAGATCGAGGTCGGCGTCGGCATCCACGGCGAGCCCGGCCGCCGCCGTGAGAAGCTCCGCCCCGCCCGCGAACTGGCCGCCGAGGTGGTCGAGACCATCCTCGCCGACCACCACCTGACCCCGGGCGACGAGGTGATCGCCCTGCTCAACGGCCTGGGCGCGACCCCGCTCCTGGAGCTGTACGTGGTCTACGGCGAGGTGGCCGCCCGGCTCGCCGACCGCGGCATCACGGTGGCCCGCAGCCTGGTCGGCAACTACGTCACCAGCCTCGACATGGCGGGCTTCTCCCTCACCCTCACCAAGGCCGACGCCCAGCTGCTGGACCTCTGGGACGCCCCGGTCGACACCCCCGCCCTCAAGCGCGCCTGAACGGAGCCGGCATGGACTTCGACACCCCCCTCGCCGAGGCCTGGATCCGCGCGATCGCGACGGCCGTCGAACAGCAGCAGACCCTCCTCACCGACCTCGACTCGGCGATCGGCGACGGCGACCACGGCAGCAACCTCCGCCGCGGCTTCGCCGCCGCCCTCGCCGCCCTGGACGACCTCCGGCCGGACGGCCCCGGCGCCGTCCTCACCAAGACCGGCACCACCCTGATCTCCAAGGTCGGCGGCGCCTCCGGCCCCCTCTACGGCAAGGCCTTCCGCGCCATCGGCGCCGCCCTCCCCGGCCCCGCCGACCCGGCCACCCTCGCCGAGGCCCTGGCCGCCGGCCTGGACGCCATCCGCGCCCTCGGCAAGGCCGACCCCGGCGACAAGACCATCGTCGACGCCTGGACCCCCGCCGTCGCCGCCCTCCGCACCGCAGCCGCCACCGGCGCCGACCTCCCCGAAGCCACCGCAGCCGCCGCCGAAGCCGCCGAACAGGGCGCCCGCGCCACCACCCCCCTCCGCGCCCGCAAGGGCCGCGCCTCCTACCTCGGCGACCGCAGCACCGGCCACCAGGACCCCGGCGCCACCTCCACCGCCCTCCTCTTCCGCACCCTCGCCCAAACCACCGCCCCCTGACACCCCACCCCCCCCCCCCGGGGCGCGGGGGGGCCACCCCCCCCCCCCCCCCCCCAACCCCCCCCCCCCCCCCCCCCCCCCCCCACCCCCC
>NZ_JBHZCN010000159.1:0-15334 GCF_042755465.1 Kitasatospora sp. NPDC059160
GGCGTTGGGGTGCGTGCATCGCAAGGCGGAGGAGGGAGCCCAATGCAGCGCATTGGCGACCGACGACAACGCGGCGAGGTGCGTGCCCCAACGCCGCCCCGCAGGCGGGAGTTCGGCGGCAGGCCGTGGTTCACGGCTGGGCGGGAACCTCCGCCGGGCGCTTGAACATCCGGGTGGCGGTGATCTCGCCGTGGATGGTCGGGCCGTCCGGGTCCTGCGGGGCGGGCAGGCCCGGGCGCAGGTGCTCCTCCACCGAGATGTACTTGAGGCCGGCCCGCAGGTCGGCGTCGTTGCGCAGGCGGATCACCAGCGGGAACTCGGCGAGCGCCGTGGTGTCGAACAGGCCGGTGGTGTAGATCAGCTGGACGCCGAGCGCGTCCGCCACCGCGCGCTGGAGCTCCAGCAGGTAGGTGGCGTTGGCGCGGCCGATCGGGTTGTCGAGGAACAGCGTGCCGGCGTGCCGCAGTTGGGACTGGCCGCGGTCGTTGGCGCGCAGCGCGGCCATCGTGCAGTAGAGCGCGATGGCGGCGGTGAGCAGCTGGCCGCCGGAGAAGACGTCGGACATCTGGCCGACGCTCACCCGCTCGGCGCGCAGCACCGCGTCGGGCTTGAGGATCTCGACGCTGACGCCCTTGGGGCCGATCGCGGCGGCGACGCCGCGCAGCAGCAGGGACATGCCGTCGCGGCGCAGGTCGCTGTTCTTCCGGACGGCGGCACGGGTGGCCTCGTCGATGACCTCGCCGAGGCGCTCCACCAGGGTGGTGTGGTCCGGGTCCTCGAAGCGGATCCGCAGGAACTCCTGGCCGGACCACTCCCCCAGGCCCTCGGGCAGCCGGGACAGCCGCTGGGCGGCCCGCAGGGTGGTGAGCGAGGACTCGACCAGTCCGCGCAGCCGGTCGACGATCGAGCCGCGGTTGCGCTCCAGCTGGGTGAGCTCGTCGGTGAGCACCCGCAGCCGGGGGGCGAAGGCGGTGGCCCAGGCGGCCGCGTGCTCGGGCAGCGCGGACGCGGGCAGCTCGCGGATCTGCTGGCGGGCGGGGGTGCGGACGGCCTCGTAGCGGGCCGCGTTGGCGTGCCGGACCAGGGCGTCGGAGGCGTCCCGGACGGCGAGTTCGGCGGAGGACAGCTCGCCGACGGACGTGCGCAGCGCGCGGCGGGCGTCGGTGGAGGCGTTGCGGGCCTCGGGCAGCGAGCCGAGGTAGGGCTCGACCGGCCGGCCGTCCTCCTCCTGCTGCTCGCGCAGGCCGTCGCGCAGCTGGCCGGCCAGCTCATCGAAGTCGGCGGCGGCGGACTGGGCGGCGTCGAAGGTGCGCTGGAGGTCGGCGTGCGCGGTGCGGGCGGTGTCGACGGCCTCGCGGCACTCGGCGAGCCGGCCGGTGGCCGTGCGCAGCAGGACCTGGGCGTGCTCGGGGTCGGCCGGGACGAGTTCCTCGGGCAGCTCGGTGTGCGCCTCACCGTCGGCCGGGGCGGAGCGCTCGGCCTCGCCGCGCAGGCGGCCGAGCTGCTCGCTGGCGGCGGCGGAGCGGGCCTCGATGGTGGCGACCAGCTCCTCGGCGCGGGCCGCGGCGGCCTGGCGGGCGGGGCCGTCGGCGCCGTCGGGGCTGCCGAGGAGTTCCTCGGCGCGGGTGCGGACCTTGTTGGTGAGGCGGTCGAGCTCGGTCGCGGCGGCGGCCTCGTCGCCCTCGGCGCGGGCCTGCTCGGCGCGCAGGTCGGCGCCGACGCCGACCTTCTCGTACAGCTGGGAGGCGGCCCGGTAGGCCTCGCGCAGGGCGGGCAGCGCGGCGGGGGCGGTCTGCTCGGCGGGCTCGTCGGCCTGCTCGGCGGCGGGGATCTCGGCGCGTTCGGCGCGCAGCGCGCGCACGGTGCGGCGGGCGTCGTCGGCGGCGCGCTGGGCGGCTCGGCGGTCCTCGTCGCAGGTGCGGGCGCGTTCGGCGCAGACGGCCTGGCGGCGGTCGCACTCGGCGGCGTCCTCGGCGAGTTCGCGCTGGCGGCGGGCCCAGGTGGCGCGCTCGCGCAGCCGGAAGGCGAGGCCGGAGAGGGCGTCGGCGCGGCGGCGGGCGCGCTGGGCGGCCTCCCGCTGCTCCTCGTGGGCGGAGGCGGCGGCCGCGTGGTCGGTCTCGGCCTCGTCGTGGTCGGAGCGCAGGGTGGCCAGCGCGGCGGCGGCCTGCTCGGCGTGCTCGCGGCCGGCCTCGGCGGCGGCGGCGAGTTCGGCGAGGGTGCCGGGCGGGCAGCTGGCGTGCCAGGAGGCGAGCCGGGCGGCGAGGGCGCGGTCGGCGCCGAGCCGGCCGGCGAGTTCGCGGATGTGCTCCTCGCGGGCGGCGGCGCGGGCGCGCAGTTCGCGGCGCTCGCCGTCGGCGGCGGACTCGTCGTGCATGGCCGGGTTCGGCGGCACCAGGAAGAAGGCGGGCCGGTCGGTGATCGGGGCGATCAGCGAGGCGGCGGCGCCGACGGCGACGGTGGAGCGGGGCAGCAGGGCGGCGGCCTGGAGGGCCTCGCGGGCGCGCTCCAGCGAGGCCGGGTCGGTGACGACCACGCCGTCCACCAGTTCGGGGCGGGCGGCGAGGATCGCCTCGTGGTCGGCGGGGTCGACGGACTGGGCGAGGTAGCGCCAGCCGGGCAGGGCGGGGATGCCGTGCTCGGCGAGGTACTCGACAGTGGCCAGCACGTCGGGGCCGGGCGGCAGCAGGCCGCCGTCACCGAGGGCGGCGAGGATGCGGGAGTCGTCGGCGGCGGCGGTGCGCAGGTCGAACAGGGTGCGTTCGGCGGTGGCGATGGCCTCGTCGAGGAGTTCGCGCAGGTACTCGGCGTTGCGGTCGAGCACGGCGGGGGTGAGGAAGCCGGCGTCCTCCTCGCCGCCGTCCTGGTACGGGGTGAGGGAGAGCAGGTCGGCGAGGCGCTGCTCGGTGGCGAGCAGGGCGGCGGTGCGCTGCTCGGCGGCCAGCGCGCGGGCCGCGTCCTTGCGGGCGTCGCCCGCCCGTTCGGCGGCGAGTTCGGCGCGGGAGGTGGCGGCGGCGGCCTCCCGCAGCCGGGTGGCGCAGGCCTCCGCGACGGTCCGGGCCTGGGCGAGGGCCGCGGCGGCGGCCTGCTCCACGTCGGCGGCGTGCAGGGCGGCGCGGGCCGGGTCCGCGTCGCCGTCGGAGTCGATGAACCCGGCCTCGACGGCGGCCTCGGTCTCCTGCTCGACCTCGGCGAGGCGCTGGCGCAGGTGCTCGGCCTCGCTGCGGGCCTTCTGGGCGGCGGTGGCGGCCTCGGTGGCGGCGGACTGGGCCTTGCCGCCGTCCTCCTGGAGCTCGCTCGCGCGCTGCTCCTCGGTGTCGGCGCGGGTCTCGGCGGCCGCGGCGGCGGCTTCCAGGGCGCGGGCGAGCGCGCCGGCGGCGCGGGCGCGGGCGGCGAGCGCCGGGGCGGCGTCCAGTTCGGCCTCGCGGATGGCGACGGCGACCCGGGCGACCCGGTCGGCGGCGGCGCGCTGGCGCAGCACGGCCTCGGCGGCCTGCCAGGCGGAGTGCAGGGTGCGGGCGTCGATGAGTTCGCGGCGCAGGGTGGCGGCCTCGGCGGTGGCCGCGGCGAGGCTCAGGGTGGCGTGCCGGTGGGTGAGTTCGTCGGCGATCAGGCTGTGCCGGGTGCGGTCGGACTCGGCGGCGGTGACGGCGCTCACGGCGGCGGCGACCTCGATGGCGAGGTCCTGGGCGCGGTCGCGTTCGGCGGCGGCGCGGGAGGTGAGGGCGTGGGCGAGGCGGCGGGCACGGCGTTCGGCGGTGCGGTGCGCCTCGCGGACGGTCTCGCGGGCGGCGGTGGCCTCGACGATGCGTTCCAGCAGGTCGAGCGAGCCGGCGGTGAAGTCGCGTTCGGCGGTGAGTTCGGAGCGCAGGCCGAGCTTGGCGGCGAAGCCGTGGACGAGGTCGGCCAGGCCGTCGGTGTCCCGGGTGTCGGTGACGGCGCGCAGCAGCAGGTCGGTGAAGTCCTTGTCCTGCTTGACCGCGAAGAGGCCGGCCGCCTCGCCCTCGTCGGCGTTCATCTCGCGCTGGTAGCGGAAGAGTTCGGGGTCGAGGCCGAGTTCGCCGAGGTGTTCGGTCCAGCGGTCGTGGCCGTCCTCGAAGACCAGGTCGAGGTGGGGGTGGGCCTTGCCGGCCTCGGTGAGGGCGTCGCGGAAGCCCTTCATGGTGCGGCGGCGGCCGCGGGCCTTCTGGTCGCCGACCAGGCTGACCCGTTCGGCGACGGGGAGCGAGTCGAGGGTGAGGCCGGGGCCGGGGCGGAAGGAGTACCAGGTCTCGGCGAACTTGCGCGGGTCGGAGGAGACCTGGCGGCCGCGCCACTCGCTGACCTTGCCGACCACGATCGGTTCGCCGGTGACGGTGTGCTGCCACTCCAGGGCGACGTGGCCGCAGTCGTCGGCGAGCAGGAACTTGCGCAGCACGCCGGAGCTGGCGCCGCCGAGGGTGTTGCGGTGGCCGGGCAGCATCACCGAGAAGATCAGCTTGAGCAGGACGGACTTGCCGCCGCCGTTCTCCAGGAAGAGCACGCCGGCCGGGGCGGGGCGGCGGACCGGGCCCTCGGTGTCCTCGCCGAACAGGCCGATCTGCTGCGGGGCCGGGTCGGCGACGGGCTCGCCGACGCCGCGCAGGTCGAGCACCGTGTCGGCGTAGCGCGCGCCGGCCGGTCCGATCGAGTAGAGGCGGACCCGGTTGAGCTCGTACATGTGCGGCGGTTCTCCGTGCGTCTTATGGGGTTGTCAGAGCGATCAGAGCGAGTGGAACGGCAGGCCGGCGTCGGCGACCAGCTCGTCGCCGGTGTCCGGCGGCAGCAGGCTGGCGGTGCCGTCGGAGACCGGGACGATGCCGAGGTCGAGCAGTTCGGCCATCGCGGCGCCGCCGGCCAGGTCGCGGACCTGGAGCTGGTAGCGGGCGGTGGTGCGGTAGGTGCCGCCGGAGTCGTCGGAGACCTTCTGCAGGAAGCCGGAGTCGACCAGGAACATCACCGCCTTGGCCACGATGCCGATGGTGGAGCCGGAGAGCCGGCGGGCGTCCTTGGTGGCGCCGGTGGCGGTGCGCCGGGCCCAGACCCGCCAGGCGGCCTCCAGCCCGGGGGCGTCGCTGGCCGGGTCGGTGTTGGCGCCCTCGGCGTCGGCCTGCTCCTCCAGGCGGCGGCAGGCCTGGCGGACGAAGGAGTCGACGCCGTTGACGGTGATCCGGCCGAGGTAGCCGTCGTCGGCGAGGTCCTCGGGGCGGGGGAAGGCCATCGCGGCGACGGCGAGGTGGGCCAGTCCGTGCAGGAAGCGGTCGGTGGACTCGGAGGCGGCGCGGCGCGAGTAGTCGCCCATCCGGACGGCGAACAGCGACTCCTCGGCGGCGGCGACGGCCATGCCGGCCCGCGGCGAGACCTCCAGGACCACCAGGCCCATGCCGGTGGCGACGGCGTCGGCGAGGCGGGCGAACGGCGGGTCCTCGCGGTGGCGGCGGACGAGTTCGGCGTACTCGGCGTCGCGGGCGGGGAGCAGCTTGGCCTGGAGGCCGAAGGAGACCAGCCGGGCGGCGTCGGCGACGTCGGCCGGGGTGATCGGCGCGGGGGCCGCGGGTTCGGTCTCGGCCGCCCAGGACGTGTCGTGGTGGGTCGTCACGGGCGGTGCTCCTCGGGGGTGGCGCGGTGGTGGTGGTTCGTCAACGTGGGTGCCTGTGGGTGTCGCGGCCGGGCCGGTCAGCCGGCGTCCTTGCGGTCGGCGGCCATGCCGACCGCGTCGAGCAGGGCGCTGCCGACGATCAGGTCGGCGCCGCCGAACTCCCGGTCGCGCAGCGGGGTGCCGTCGTCCACGGCGAACAGCAGCCGCTCCTCGCCCTGGCGGTAGGCGGTGCCGACCGGCGGGCTGGCCGCGTGCACGGCCAGCAGGGCCACCAGGTACGGGAGTTCCGGGTCCTGCCTGCGGGCGTCGGCGAGCAGGCCGGAGAGCCGGCGGGGGGCGTCCGGGGGCAGGTCGAGCAGGACCTGGGCGGCTTCCAGCTGGGCCTCGGAGAAGCGGCTGTCGTCCGGGGTGGCGACGAGGTCCGGGTCGGGCAGTTCGGCGCCGAGGTGCTCGCGCTCGACCGGCGGGGTGAGCAGCAGGTCGACCAGGTCGGCGACCCGGACCGAGACGGGGGTGCGCAGGCCGGCGCCGCGGGCGAAGAAGGCGCCGGTGGGCCGGACGGCCTGCTCCACCGGGAGCCGCAGCACGGGAGCGAGCAGCTGGCCGTACAGGTCGATTCCGCTGCGGGCGCCGGGGGCGGCGAAGGCCTGCCGGTCCTGCTCGGCGCGGAACAGCGGCCCGGCCTCCAGCAGCCGGGTCTGGAGCTGGGTGTGGCGGCGGATGCAGTCCTTGACGATGTCGACCAGTTCGGCGGCGCGGCGCTTGTGCTCCTGGTCCTCGGCCTCGTCGCGGGCCTTGCGGATGTTGGTGAGAATCGCGTTCTCGTGCCGGTAGCGGTCGGCGATGTGGTCCAGCGCCTCGTCGATGAGGTCGGGGACGGCCTGCATCCAGTCGACCGCGCGGACGTTGCGGCGGGTGGCGTCGAGGGCGCGGCGCAGCGTCTCGGCGTACTGGACGGTGCGGTAGCGGGCCTGTTCGGCGGCGAGCTGGGCGTCGGCCAGGCGGCCGCGGCGGATCAGCACCTCCAGCTTGACCTCGGCGGCGATCTGGGCCGAGGTGACGTCGGTGTCGAGCGCGCCGACCAGGACGTTGACCGCCTCGTCGGTGGTGCGCAGGTAGACGCCGCCGTCGGGGCCGGGGACCTCCTCGATCAGCTTGAAGTCGTAGTCCCGGCGGACGTACTCGCCGTCGGCGCCGAAGGTGCCGTAGACGGCGCGGAAGCCGCGGTCCACGCTGCCGACGTTGATCAGCGACTCCAGCACCCAGCGGGCGACCCGCTCGTGCTCGGGGGCGGGCCGGCGCGGGGCCTGGGCGGCGACCCGGGGCAGCATCCGGGCGAGCACTATCTCGCGGTCGGCCCCGGTGTCGAAGTCCATGTGCAGGGTGACCAGGTCGATCGCGGCGAGGCCGACCTCGGCCATCGCGTAGCCGCCGTACTCGCCGGCCAGGTTGACCTTGCGGTTGTCCAGGTCGTGCAGCGGGGCGGTGCAGGCCAGCGCCTTGAGCCGGCGGGCCAGGCCCTCGTCGGCGGCGGGGCCGGGCGCGGGCCGCGGTGCGGGCACGGCGGCGCCGGCGGCCGGGCGGAGGCCGGGCTCGGTGGGCGGGTCAGCGATGACGGTCACGGTGGACAAGATTAGAGGTTCGCACCGACATCGACCGAAACGGACCTTGTGGACGGGCGGAGCGGCAGCTGGGCGGCGGTCCCCGGGGCCGAAACGGAACGGGGTTTCGACGGGATTCCGCCATTCTCGAACGGTCATGCGAGAAAACCGTGAGGTCAGCGCGATGGTTCGGTGATGATCGACCCATGATCACCCGACTGGCGAAAGCCGGCCTCGCCGCCGCGCTGTCCGTGACCGTCCTCAGCACCGGTGCCGCCGTCGCCGCGGCGGCCCCCGGGGCGTCCTCCGCGTCGACCTCCGCCCAGCACGTGACCGTGTCGCAGAGCGGGAACTACCCCGGCGGCATCTTCACCTCCGGCAACATGTCGGCGAGCTGGACCTCCGCCGGCACCGCCGACCTGACCGGGCCGACCCACTTCACCGTCGACCTGCCGCCGGGCGTCACCACCGACGGCGCGATGTTCTACTCCACGCCGTACGACTACACCTTCACCGAGACCCTCTCCCCCGACGGCCGCCACCTGGAGGCCGTGCTCACCGGCACCCGGGTGGTCGGGAAGAGCGAGTTCATGAAGCTCAACCTGCGCACCACCCCGGGCGTGCCGATCGCCGGCGTGATCACGGTCACGGCCGCCAACCCCAACGACACCGACCCGACCGGGCACGTCTCCCGGTACGACCTCGGCAGCCGCGGCTACCTGCCGGCCACCGTCCAGGCCGCCCCGGCCGTCAGCGGCCTCGGCACCACCACCGGCCCGGGCACCGGCGGCACCGCGGTGACCGTCAACGGCAGCAACCTGTCCAACGGCATGGTGCTGGTCGGCGGCGTGCCCGCGCCGGGTACCTGCAACGACACCGCCTGCACGGTGACCACCCCCGGCGGATCGGGCAGCGCCCCGGTCAGCGTGGTGACCCCCGGCGGCACGGCCGCCTCCCCGGTCGCCTTCGACTACACCGGCGCCGCACCGGCGGCGCCGCCCGCGCCGGTGGTGAGCAACCTGACCACCAAGAGCGGGCCGGTGGCCGGCGGGACCCAGGTGTACCTCCAGGGCACCAACCTGACCTACGGCTCGATCACCTTCGGCGGGGTGCCGGCCGCGCACGTCTCCTGCGGGCCGTCCTTCTGCTCGGCGACCTCCCCGGCGGGCGCCGCGGCCGGGCCGGTGGACGTGGTGCTCACCACGGCGGGCGGCACCAGCGCGCCGGTGACGTTCACGTACACGGCGTAGCCGTTCCCCCTCCCGGTGCCCGGGTGCCGCTTCGGCGCCCGGGCACCGGTGCGTCCGGGGGCGGTCGCGAGGGGGCCGCGAGGGGGCGGCCGCCCACGGGTCGCCGGCTTCCCGGGGGCCGTGTTGAACACGTTCAAATCGAGGGTCTAGAGTCGGCCGTACGCAGACGGGACAAGGCCCGCCTGCACAACCGGCATGGGCGCGCGCCCGGCGCGCGCGGGAGGTGTGCGTGATGGACGGCGATCCTGCGGTCATCCTGCGGCGGATCCGGCGCTGGCTCGGGTTCTTCCTGGTCTGCCTGGTGCTGAGCGGCCTGACCGCCTTCCCGCTGGAGACCGAGACCGGCTGGCTGGTCGACCGCGCCTCCGGCCCGGCCGCCCCGCTGGCCGACCGCTTCCCGGGCGCCGCGGCCTGGTTCGAGCGGGTGCACACCGGCCTCGTCGAGACCAACCGGAGCTACCCCTTCCTGGCGTACGGCAGCGACTGGCTGGCCTTCGCCCACCTGGTGATCGGCGCCGCCTTCTGGGGGCCGCTCAAGGACCCGGTCCGCAACATCTGGGTGATCCGCTGGGCGGTGCTCGCCTGCGGCGCGGTGATCCCGCTGGCGCTGATCTGCGGACCGCTGCGCGGGATCCCGCTGGCGTGGCGATTCATCGACATGTCGTTCGGCGTCTTCGGTGTCGTTCCGCTGCTGATCGTGCTCCGCGCCCTGCGCCCGCTGGAACGTTCCTTCCAGGAACGCCTAGCCGCGAACTGAGCCGACCGCCCCGGGGTGCCGCCCCGGGGCGCGTGCGTGCAGGCTGCGCGCCGGTGGGCCCGTCGGCCGTCCGGGTGACGGGCAACGGGCTTCACCGCCAGGCCCTACCATCTGGCTCAACAGCTGCTGGGAGGCGGACGGGCGTGGCCGATGCGGTGATCGATCTCAATGCGGACCTCGGCGAGGGGTTCGGACGCTGGACCCTGACCGACGACGAGGCCCTGCTCTCCGTGGTGACCAGCGCCAACGTCGCCTGCGGCTTCCACGCCGGGGACCCGTCCACGATGCGCCGGGTCTGCGCGCTGGCCGCCGAACGCGGCGTCCGGATCGGCGCCCAGGTCTCCTACCGCGACCTCGCGGGCTTCGGCCGCCGCGCCATGGACGTCCCACCGGAGGAACTCGCCGACGAGATCGCCTACCAGATCGGCGCCCTCCAGGTCTTCGCCCGGGCCGCCGGCTCCCGGGTCTCCTACGTCAAACCGCACGGCGCGCTCTACAACCGGGTGGTCTCCGACTCCGAGCAGGCCGAGGCCGTGGTGGCCGGGGTGCTGCGGGCCGGCGCGGTCTGCGACGGGCCGCTGCCCGTCCTCGGACTGCCCGGCTCCCGGCTGCTCGCCGTCGCCGAGGGGGTCGGACTGCCGGTGGTCGCCGAGGCCTTCGCCGACCGCGCCTACACCTGGGCCGGCACCCTCGTGCCGCGCCGCGAGCCCGACGCGGTGGTGCACGACCCCGAAACGGTCATCACCCGGGCCGTCGGGATCGCCCGGGACCGCGCGGTGGAGGCCGTCGGCGGCGACCGGATCGCCGTCGAGGCGCGCTCGCTGTGCGTCCACGGCGACACCCCCGGCGCCGCCCAGCTCGCCTGGCGGATCCGTGGGGCGCTCGCCTCGGCCGGGGTGCGGGTCGAGGCGTTCGCGTGACGGGCGGCGCCGGGGAGCGGCCCGGCGGGGATCCGCTCGGCGCGGGCCCTCCCGGCGCGGGCCCGGCGGTGCGGCGGGTCGGCGAGCGGGCGCTGCTGGTCGAGCTCCCGGGGACGGCCGAGGTCGCCGCGCTGTACGGCTGGCTGCGCGACCGGCAGACCGGCGGGGAGCTCGGCGAGGTCGGCGAGATCGTGCCCGCCGCCCGCACCGTCCTGCTGGACGAGGTCGCGGACGTCACCGCGCTGGCGGCGCTGCTGCGCACCGCCCGCCCGACGGCGGCCACGACCGCGGGCGGGCCGCTGGTGGAGATCCCGACCGTGTACGACGGCGCCGACCTCGCGGAGGTCGCGGCCCGCTGGGGCGTCTCCGCCGAGGCGGCCGTACGGATCCACACCGAGCCCGAGTACGTGGTCGCCTTCTGCGGCTTCGCCCCCGGCTTCGGCTACCTCACCGGTCTGCCGCCGCGGTACGGGGTGCCGCGCCGGGCCACCCCGCGCAGCGCCGTCCCGACCGGCTCGGTGGCCCTGGCCGGGACGTACACCGGCGTCTATCCGAGCCCGTCCCCCGGCGGCTGGCAGCTGATCGGGCGGACGGCGCTGGCGCTCTGGGACCCGGCCCGGGAGCCGGCGGCCCTGCTGGCGCCGGGGGTACGGGTCCGGTTCACGGCGGTACGGGCGTAGCGGCGGGCCGGCCGGACCGGTGGCGGCGCGGGGGCCGCGTCCACGCCCGGTGGCGGCGCCGGACGCCCGTCAGCCCCGGCCCGACACCAGCTCCGCGATGACGCGTTGGCCCGGGTCGAGCGCCGTCTCCCCCTCCTCGGCCGCCCAGACCGCGTTCTGCAGGACCCGGGCGAGGGTCCAGGCGGCCGCCGCCTCCCGGTCCACCTCCAGCGCCTCCACCAGCAGGTCGAAGCGGCGCCGCAGCGCCCTGGCCGGGCTGCCGCCGGCCGTGACGTCCGCCCAGCGGTTGCGCAGCGCGGGCAGCAGCTCGAAGCCAGGGTGCCCGGCCAGCGGCTTGGGGTCGATCGCCAGCCAGGGTGCCCGGTCGGTGTCCGGCAGCGGGGCGAGGACGTTGCCGTGGTGCAGGTCCCAGTGCAGCAGGCGGTCGCCCGGTTCGGCGCGGACGGCACGGAGGGCGGCCGCGCAGTCGGCGAGCAGGCGCCGTTCGTCCGGGTCGGTGTGGGCGGCAGCCGCGGCCGGGGCGCGCAGCAGCAGCTCGTCCGCGACGTCGGCCAAGGTGCGCAGGCCGGGCGGCGCCTGACGGAGCGTCAACTGTCGCAGCAGTTCGGCGATCACCCGTACCGCCGCGAGGTCGTCGGCCATCGTGAGCAGCGAGCGGGACGGGTCCAGGCGCTCCAACAGCATGGCGCCGGTGGCGGGTTGGTGGTCGAGCAGCCGGACGGCGCCACAACCGCCCCAGGCCCGGAGGGCGAGCGGCTCGCCCACCGTCTCCTCGTCCACCGGCTGGAGCTTGAGCGCCGCGGGCGTACCGTCGGCGCGGCGCACCGGCAGCACCAGCGCGACCACGCCGTGGGCCGCCGGGCCGTCCGGGCGCAGCTCCCAGCGTTCGGCCGACTCGGCCGCCAGGGAGGGGAGTCGGGCCACCCAGGCGCGTCCCCGCGCGCCGAGGGACCCGGCCAGTGACGCGGCCAGTGCGGGCGGGACGGCGACGGGCATCGTACGGGCTCCTCTCCGGCGGTGCCGTCCAGCCTAGGACGTCCGCGCCGGCCCCCCGAGCGCCGTGGCGGCCGCCACCGCGAAGCCGTCCGGATTGTCGAGCATGATGGTGTGCCCGCAGTCCGGCACCGCCACCACCCGGACCCCGGCCGCGCGCAGGCCGTCGGCGTCCGCGGGGGCGTCCGCCTCCGGGTGGAGGAAGGTGCGCGGGAGGTCGAGTCCGAGCAGCAGGGCGCGCATGGTCGGCTCGCTGCCCCGGGCGAGGTGCACGGCGCTGCGGTGGAGGGCCTCGGGACCGGCCAGCCGCATGGTGGACCACCAGGACGGGCCGACCCGTTCGGCGACCTCCGCCCGGCCGCCGGCCAGGAACTCGGCCTCGGTGCGGGCCGCGATGCCGCTGCTGCCGATCCGCTCGGGGTCGGGGGCGATCGGGTCGAGGTTGGCGTCCACCAGGACCAGCCGGGAGACCAGCCCGGGGTGGCGGTGCGCCAGGACGATCGCGATCGCGCCTCCCATGCTGTGGGCGACCACCTCGACCTGCCGGAGCCCGGCCGCCGCGACGGCCGTGGCGACCGCGTCGGCGTGCTGCTCCAGGGTGTAGCCGAAGTCGGTGGGCCGGTCGCTGATCCCGAAGCCGAGCAGGTCGAGCAGCAGTGCGCGGCGTCCGGTGAGCAGCGGGTGGGCGGCGGCGGCCGCGAAGTAGACCGGTGAGCTGGCGCCGAGGCCGTGCAGGTAGAGCCGGGCGGGCTCGGCGCCGGGCAGCTCGACCCAGCGGATCCGGTCGCCGTTCGGGGTGACGGGGGCCTCGCGCACGTGCACACACTCCTGGGTCGGTTCGGGTCGGGTCGGGTCGCTCGGCGGTTCCGGTTCGGGACTGCCGAGGCCAGACCATACCTCGAAGTCGAGGTACACCGGAACCGATATACCGGCGCACCGAGACACCGATCTGGGAGAGTGGCCCCATGCTCAAGCTCGCGATCCTCGGCTTCCTGTACGACCGCCCACTGCACGGCTACGAACTGCGTCGCCACCTCGCCGCGCTCACCGGTCACATCCGCCCGATCAGCGACGGCTCGCTCTACCCCGCGATCAAGCGACTGGAGGCCGACGGCCTGCTGGTGCGCGAGACCGAGCCCGGCAGCGCCGCCGCGCCCCGGCACACCCTCCACCTGACCGGAGCCGGCCGCACCGCACTGCTCGACCGGCTGCGCGCGCCCGAGCCGCTCGACATCAGCGACGGCAACCGCTGGACCACCGTGGTCTCCTTCCTCCGCCACCTCGACGACCCGGCCGCCCAGGCCGCCGTACTCCGCCGCCGGCTGACCTTCCTGTCCGAGCCGGCCAGCTTCTTCTACGAGGGCGAGCGCCCGCGCAGCGCCGAGGAGTTCGCCGACCCCTTCCGGCGCGGCCTGCTGCTCACCGCCCGGGCCACCACCGAGGCCGAACTCGCCTGGCTGCGCGCCACCTTGGCGGATCTGGAGCTCCTGACGGGCTGACCGAAAGCCGCCCGGACCGCCTTCCCTCCCCGCCCCGCGCGTGTTCCGATGGCCCCCATGGGCAACGACTTGCACGAGAACGGCGGCGCGCACGGGCACGACGGGCGGCGTGAGGGCTACGAGGGCACGGGCGCGGGCGCGATCACGCCGGACGGCTGCGCGGTGGAGGTGTGGACCCGCCTCCCGGTGGGCGACGCCCCGGACGTGATCGAGGCGGCCGCCCCGCCCGGCGCCCGGATCCTCGAACTGGGCTGCGGCGTCGGCCGGATGACCCACCCGCTGGTCGAGCGCGGCTTCGCCGTGACGGCGGTGGACGAGTCCGCCGAGATGCTCGCCCGGGTACGCCCGGAGGTCCGTACGGTGCGCAGCCCGATCGAGCGGCTGGACCTCGGCGAGCGCTTCGACGTCGTGCTGCTCGCCTCCTTCCTGGTGCACGCCGGCGATCCGGCCGTCCGCCAGGGCCTGTTGGAGACCTGCCGCCGCCACGTCGCCGGGGACGGCTGCGTCCTGGTGCAGCGCGAGGGCGAGGACTGGCACCGGAACGTGCCGCGGGAGAGCCGGATCGCCGGGACGGACGGGGTGGCCAGGATCCTCTCGGCGACACCGGTCGGTGCCGGGGTGAATTCGGTCCGGACGGAGTACGTCTTCCCGGACGGCACCTGGACCCAGACCTTCCCGTCCCGCCCGCTCTCGACGGCGGCCTTCGAGGAGGCCCTGGCGGACGCCGGGCTGCGGATCGAGACGTACCTGACGGACGATCGGACCTGGGTCCGGGCCCGGCCCGCCGGCTAGCCCGGCGCGGGCCGGGTGCGAGCCCGGTGCGCAAAGTCCGATTAAAGGGTGAACAAAGAACTGTTACCTTCACCCCGTACCATCGGCCGCGCGCCGGGCCCGTGCGCGGCCCGGGGTCGCGCGGGTCGCGGTCGTCCGCACGCCCGCACGCCCGCTCCGACCCGCGAGGACCCGCCCATGCCGCACCCCCGCCACGCCCGCCCGATACCCCCGGCGGGTGTTCGGTGATCGACTGGTTCCACGGGGCCGTTCTCGGCCTGATCCAGGGGCTCACCGAGTTCCTGCCGATCTCCTCCAGCGCCCACCTGCGGGTGTTCTCGGCCCTGTTGGGCTGGGACGACCCGGGCGCCGCCTTCACCGCCGTGACCCAGCTCGGCACCGAGGCCGCCGTGCTGATCTACTTCCGCCGGGACATCGCCTCGATCGTCCGCACCTGGGCGCTGTCGCTGTTCCGCCCGGCGCTGCGCTCCGATCCGGACGCCCGGATGGGCTGGTTCGTGATCCTCGGGACGCTGCCGATCGGCGTCCTCGGCAAGCTGTTCCAGGACTCCATCGAGACCCACCTGCGCGACCTGCGGGTCATCGGCACCACGCTGATCGTGTTCGGCCTCGTCCTGGCCCTCGCGGACCGCACCCGCGCCGTCCGCCACGCCCGTCCGATCACCGACCTGACCCTGCCGCACGCGGCCGCCTACGGCTTCGCCCAGGCGCTGGCGCTGATCCCCGGGGTCTCCCGCTCCGGCGGCACGATCAGCGCGGGCCTGCTGCTCGGCTACAGCCGGGAGGCGGCGGCCCGCTACTCGTTCCTGCTCGCGATCCCGGCGGTGCTCGCCTCGGGGACGCTGGAGCTGTTCAAGATCGGCGAGGGCCCGGCGCCGGCCTGGGGTCCGACGATCCTGGCCACCCTGATCGCCTTCGCGGTCGGCTACGCGGCGATCGCCTGGTTCCTCAGGTACATCTCGAACAACAGTTTCCTGCCGTTCGTGGTGTACCGGGTGCTGCTCGGCGTTCTGATCATCGGTCTGGTGGCGGGCGGCGTGCTGGCGCCGGACGCGGGTTCGGTCAAGTAGAACGCGGTTCCACCAGTGGCGCCGGAACGGCCCGGGGAAACGGTGGGCCGGGGCACCGACACGGTGCCCCGGGCCACCCGGGGGCGGACGGAGCTACCGCGCGGGCGGCCGGGGGGTCAGCCGGGCGCGGGCGGGGGGGTGGACGCGGGCGGCCGCGG
>NZ_JBHZCN010000160.1:0-15282 GCF_042755465.1 Kitasatospora sp. NPDC059160
GGCTGAGCGGGCCCCCGATCTGGGGCACGGTCTACAGACGGCCACACAGTGCTGCGGGGCGCCGGCTCGGCCGGCGCCCCGCAGCACTGTCGGTGCGCTACTCCTGCTTCTTGCGCCGGCTGCCGAAGACGATCTCGTCCCAGCTGGGCACGGTGGCCCGGCGGCCGGGCCGGACGCCGTCCGCCTCGGCCTGCCGGTCGGTGGTGCCGACCAGGCGTTCGCGGTGCGGGGCGACGGCGCGCGGCATCAGGATGTCGGCGTAGGCGGAGCCCGCGCCGACCGCCGGGGCGGCGGCCGCGGCCGGCTCCTCGGTCTCCTCGGCGACCTCGGCGGGCACCGGTTCGATCGGGGCGGGGCCGCCGACGGCGAGGTCGCCGCGGAAGGCCGGGACGACGTCGAGCAGGCTGGTCAGCGAGTCCCGGGAGTCGGCGGTGGCCTCGCGCGACTCGCGGACCTCGCGGGCCGACATGATGCGGTCGGCGGAGGGCCGGTCGATCATCGGGCGGGGCGGCCGGTCCTGGGGGAGCCGGGCGATCCGCGGGATGAACGGGAAGACCGAGTCCTCCTCGCGCTCGACCGTCTCGCCGATCAGCGCGCGGGCCTCGTCGTCGTTGGGCTGGACCAGGCGCCGGGGCGGGTCGTACGTCCAGGACGCGCTGCGGCCCTCGCCGTCGGCGCGGTAGGAGAGGATGACCTCCCAGGTGCCGTCGTCGCGCCGCCAGGAGTCCCAGCGTTCGGTGTCCTTCTCGGCGCCGCGCAGGGCGAGCCGCTCGGCGACGGCCTCGCCGAGCTGCGGCCCGGGGGACTCGCCGTTGCGGCGGATCGCGGTCTTGCGGGCGCGCTCGGCCATGAAGGCGCGTTCGGCGAGGACCGGCCCCTCGAAGCGGCGGACCCGGTCGACGGAGATGCCGGCGGCCTGGGCGACCTCCTCGGCGGAGGCTCCGGCTCGTATCCGGGCCTGGATGTCCCGGGGGCGGAGGTGGCTCTCGACCTCGATCTCGATCTGGCCGAGGCGCGGCCGGTCGCCGCGGATGGCGGCGCGCAGCCGCTCGTCGATGGGGAGGGTGTACTCCGTGCTGTCGGCAGCCTTGAGCACCAGCCGTGTGCCGTCGTTGCTGACGGCCACAACCCGCAGTTCGGGCACGGTCACCTCCCGGGTTGTGCCTGCCGACGTCACCTGCGTCGCTGCTCCCGTACTGAGTGTGGCCTGCCCACTCGCGACTGGCCACAACCTTGCTGAGTTCCCCGGCGTGTCGGGCTTACGCCCGGCCACACCGCTGTGGCACGGTTGCCTTTTTGCCACGTCATCCGTCGACGTCGCGTCTGGGTGCCCCGGCCGTCCTCGCACGCGGAGTGTTCGCGACGATCCGGGACCGGCGTCGCCGTGCGTGCCCGCTCAGTGGCTCTTCGTCAAGCTGCCGGTGAAGGCACAGTCGACAAGTCGACCCAAGGCTCGGGCTTTACGAACAGTACTCCATTCGTGGCATCCGGAGGGGCGGCTCGCCGCTCAAGTCTCCCGCGATTCACGGGAATCTCAAGAGCGCGCGCCCCCAACGGCGGACCACCGGCGGATGAACGGTGATCATCTTCACACAATCCGGGAGCGGAGAACCGCATTTTCGTCCCTTGTGTCCTTCTTTGGGCAAGATGGAGAGGCTTGTTCGAGTTGCAGTCGTACGGACCGAGGGATGTTGATGCCGGAGCGGAGCCCCGCCGAGGAGGGCGGCAAGGAGGAGCGCAAGCGGATCGATCTGAGTGTGGCTCAGGTCGTGGCGAGCGCGCTGGCCGCGGTGGTGGGCGCGCTGCTCGCCTCCGAACTCGGCGTGTACGGAACGATCATGGGCGCCGCGGTGGTCAGCATCGGGGCCACCACCGGCGGTGCGGTGTTCCAGCACGTGTTCCGGCGGACCGGCGAGCAGCTGCGCGACGCGGTGGACCGCGGGCCGAACCAGACGGTGAACGGCCTGCGCCAGGCGCCCGCGGAGCAGGAGCACCCGGCTCAGTACGCGGCGCACGGGCCGGCCGGGCCGCCGGTGCTCACCTCGGAGTGGAACGCGCCGCAGGTGGTGCGGGCGCGCCGGCGGCTGGGCTGGCGGGGCTACGCGGCGGTCTCCGGTCTGGTCTTCGTCCTGGCGATGACGCCGATCGTGGCGTTCGAGCTGGCCACCGGCCAGCCGGTGTCGGCGACGGTGAAGGGCCGGTCGGGCGACGGGACGTCCTTCGGCGGCACGGTGACGCGCAAGGACCCGCCGCCGCAGGACGTCCCGTCGCAGCGCCCGTCCACCGGGCGCGGCTCGCAGGACGCGCCGTCCGGCGGAGCCTCGGCCCCGGCGACGACGCGGCCGGGTCGGGAGCCGACCGCCACCCCGGGCACCGGCGCGAGCGGGAGCGCCTCTCCCTCGGCGGGCCCCGGTGCGAGCCCGTCGGCCGGTGCCTCGCCGTCGGCGGGCGGCTCGGGCAGGCCCACCGGTGAGGCCACGCCGCAGCCGCCCGTGCCGAGCAACGCCCCGGCGAACGCGACGGTGCCCCCGCCCCCGCCCGCCACCGCGACTCCTTAGGGCCGGTCGCCGAACTTAGGCCCCCAGTACCCGCCGCAGGTAGTCGTTGCCGAAGACGCGCCGGGGGTCGACCTCGTCGCGCAGGGCGGTGAAGTCCTCGAAGTGCGGGTAGACGCCCGCCAGGTACTCGGCGTCGCGGGTGTGCAGCTTGCCCCAGTGGGGGCGGCCCTGATGGGCGGTCATCAGCTGTTCCACGCCGGTGAAGTAGCCCTGGTCGCGGGTGCCCCGGTAGAGGTGGACGGCGATGTAGGCGCTGTCCCGGCCGGAGGCGGTGGAGAGCCAGAGGTCGTCGGCGGGGGCGAAGCGCACCTCGACCGGGAAGCTGACCTTCCAGTCGGAGCGTTCGACCAGGGCCTTCAGTTCGCGCAGCACCCCGGCGACGGCCGCGCGCGGGACGGCGTACTCCATCTCCAGGAAGCGGACCTTGCGCGGGCTGGTGAACACCTTGTACGCGGTGTCGGTGTAGCTGCGGTCGGACCAGGCGCGGCTGGCGAGCGAGGCGATCGATGGCACGGCGCCGGGGAAGCGGCGGCCGACCCGGCAGGCGCCCTCCCAGACGGTGTTGGAGAGGAAGTCGTCCTCCAGCCACTCCTTGAACCGGGGCAGCGGGGCGGCCGGTCCCTGGCTGCGGTTGTTGCGCTTGGTGGCGCAGCGGTCGGTGTGCGGGAACCAGTAGAACTCGAAGTGCTCGTTGACGGCGGTGAGGTCGTCGAGGCGTTCCAGCACCTCGTCGAAGGTCATCGGCTGCTCGTGGGCGGTGAGCAGGAAGGCCGGTTCGACGCCGAAGGTGAGGGCGGTGATCACGCCGAGGGCGCCGAGGCCGAGCCGGGCGCCCTGGAAGAGCCGGGGGTTCTCGGTGGGGGAGCAGTGCCGGACGCTGCCGTCGGCGAGCACGATCTCCAGGGCGCGGATCTGGGCGGCGAGCGAGCCGGAGTCGCGGCCGGTGCCGTGGGTGCCGGTGCTGGTGGCGCCGGCGACGGTCTGGACCTCGATGTCGCCCATGTTGGTGAGGGAGAGGCCCTCGGCGGCGAGCAGCCGGTTGAGGCGGCTGAGCGGGAGGCCGGACTCGACGGTGACGGTGCCGGCCTCGCGGTCGAGCCCGCGGACGGCGGTGAGGGCGTGCGGCCGGATCAGCAGGCCGTCGCCGGGCGAGGCGATGGCGGTGAAGGAGTGGCCGGAGCCGACGGCCTTGACGCTGCGGCCCTGGTCGGCGGCGCGGGCGATCTCCCTGGCCAGTTCCGCCGCGGTGCCGGGGGTGGCGGTCCGGGCCGGCCGGGCGTTCTGGTTGCCGGCCCAGTTGGTCCACCGGGTGGGGGTCGCGGTGCTGGCCTGGGGCATTGCGCTGCCTCCTGCTCCGTGGCCGATCGGGTCGGCGCGGTCCGGTGCGGCCTGGTCCGTCGGATCCCGGGAGACAGGCCCTACCCGCGGGTAAGGGCCGCGGGTAGGGCGAGATTAGTCAGTTCACCGTTCGACGTCTACGGGTCGGCCGGGCGTTCCGCCGGCCTGGTCGGTGGGCTGATGGGCGTCGAGTCCGGCGCGCAGCCGGCCGAGTCCGGCCAGGGCGGCGAGGGCGCCGAGCACGCCGGCGGTGAGCGGGACCCAGTAGCCGGCGGCGGCGCCGGAGGCGTCGATCACCCAGCCCGCGGCGGAGGAGCCGACCGCGACGCCGAGGGCCAGGCCGGTGGTGGTCCAGGTCATGCCCTCGGTGAGCTGGGCGGCCGGGACGAGCCGTTCGACCAGGGCCATCGCGGTGATCAGGGTGGGGGAGATGGCGATGCCGGCGACGAGCAGGGCGGCGCCGACCGCGACGAGTCCGCCGATGCCGTGCACGGCGTGGGCGACCAGCAGGATCGGCACCATGCTGAGCGCCATGAACAGCACGCCGAGGAAGAAGCGCTTCGCCATCGAGCCGGTGAGCTTGACCGCGCCGAACACCACCCCGGCCGCGCAGGAGCCGAGCGCCCACAGGGCGAGGATCACGCTGGAGACCGACTTGTGCCCCTGGGCCTCGGAGTAGGCGACGGTGACCACTTCGACCGAGCCGAAGATCGCGCCGGTGGCGACGAAGGTGAGGATCAGCACCTGGAGGCCGCGGTTGCGGATCACCGAGCTGCCCTGGTGCCGGGCGGCCTCGTGGACCGGGGGCTCGGTGGAGCGCTGGCCGGCGAACAGCAGCACACCGACGGTCAGGAAGACCCCGGCGAGTAGCACGCCGGCCTCCGGGAAGACGGAGGTGGCCAGGCCGATGGAGAGGATCGGGCCGACGATGAAGCAGACCTCGTCGACCACGGCCTCGAAGGAGTAGGCGGTGTGCAGCCGGTCGGGGTCCTCGCGGTAGAGGTGCGCCCAGCGGGCGCGGACCATGGCGCCGGTGCTCGGCATCACGCCCATGCCGGCGGCGAACACGAACAGCGTCCAGTCCGGGGCGCCCAGCCGGGCGCAGAGCAGCAGGCCGACGACGGAGCCGATGGTCAGGGCCATGGCCGGGACGATGATCCTCGCCTGGCCGTGCCGGTCCACCAGGCGGGAGACCTGGGGGCCCAGGACCGCCGCGGAGACGGCCAGGGCCGCCGAGACCAGTCCGGCCACGCCGTACGAGCCGCGCAGTTGGGACAGCATGGTCACGATGCCGATGCCGGTCATCGAGATCGGCAGCCGGGAGACGAAACCGGTGGAGGAGAAGGCCACGGTGCCGGGCGCGGCGAATATTCGGCGGTAGCTGGACAGCACGGGAGCTCCGGGCAGGGGGGTAAGGAACAAGTCTGGTCTAGACAGCTTACGTACGTTGGCAAACGGTATTTTCCGGACGCCCGCGCGGCCCCGGCGCCGGTGCCCGGCCCCTCAGTGGCAGGATCGGTGCCATGTCCGACGCGCGCAAACCCTCCGCCTCCGGCGCCGCCCCGTACGACGCCCTGCTGCTGCTGTCCTTCGGCGGGCCCGAGGCCCCCGAGGACGTCGTCCCGTTCCTGGAGAACGTCACCCGGGGCCGCGGCATCCCCAAGGAACGGCTCAAGGAGGTGGGCAAGCACTACTTCCTGTTCGGGGGCGTCAGCCCGATCAACGAGCAGAACCGGGAGCTGCTCACCGCCCTGCGCAAGGACTTCGCCGAGCACGGGCTGGACCTGCCGGTGTACTGGGGCAACCGCAACTGGGCCCCGTACCTGGTGGACGCCCTGCGGGAGATGGCCGGGGCCGGCCACCGCCGGATCGCGGTGCTCGCCACCAGCGCCTACGCCGGCTACTCGGGCTGCCGCCAGTACCGGGAGAACCTGGCCGACGCGCTGGCCGTCCTCGCCGAGGAGGGCGTCCCGGTACCGACCGTCGACAAGCTGCGGCACTTCTACCACCTCCCCGGCTTCGTCGAGCCGATGATCGACGCCGCCCTGGCCGCCCTGGCCGAGCTGCCCGAGGCCGTCCGGCCCGGTGCCCGGCTGGCCTTCACCACCCACTCCATCCCGGACGCGATGGCCGAGACCTCCGGCGCCCCGGACGACCCGGCCCGGGGCACCCCGGGCGGCGCCTACGTCGCCCAGCACCTGGACGTGGCCCGGCTGATCGCCGCGGCCGTCGCCGAGCGCACCGGCGTGGCCGACCGGCCGTGGCAGCTGGTGTTCCAGAGCCGCAGCGGCGCCCCGCACACCCCGTGGCTGGAACCGGACATCTGCGACCACCTGGAGGCCCAGCACGCCGACGGCGCGCCGGCCGTGGTGATGGTCCCGATCGGTTTCGTCTCCGACCACATGGAGGTCAAGTACGACCTCGACACCGAGGCCGTCGCCAAGGCCGCCGAACTGGGCCTGCCGGTCTCCCGCGCGGCCACCGTCGGCGCCGACCCGCGGTTCACGGCCGCGGTGCGCGAGCTCGTCCTGGAGCGGGCCGCCGTCGAACGCGGTGAGGGCGTGACCCGCTGCGCCCTCGGCACCCTCGGCCCCAGCCACGACGTGTGCGCGGTGGCCTGCTGCCCCAACCCGCGCGCCCCGCGCCCGGCCGCCGCCGAGCGCTGACCCCTTCCGGAGGAGAATCCCGTGCCCACCCCCGCCCAGCCCGACGACCGGCTCCTCGACGACCTGCTGGAGGTGGCCCTGGACGCGGCCCGGCGGGCCGGCGCCCTGCTGCGCGACGGCCGCCCCGCCGACCTCGGCGTGGCCGGCACCAAGAGCAGCCCGGTCGACGTGGTCACCGAGATGGACCTCGCCTCCGAGAAGCTCGTCGTGGAGCTGATCGCCGAGCGTCGCCCCCAGGACGGCTACCTGGGCGAGGAGGGCGCCGAGCGGCCCGGCACCAGCGGGGTGCGCTGGGTCGTCGACCCGCTCGACGGCACGGTCAACTACCTGTACGGGCTGCCCTCCTGGGCGGTCAGCGTGGCCGCCGAGGTGGACGGCCGGGCCGTCGTCGGGGTGGTGTACGCCCCGGCCCGCGGTGAGCTGTTCCACGCCGTGCTGGGCCGCGGCGCCCACCTCGACGGCCGGCCGGTCTCGACCCGCCCGGCCCCGCCCTGGGGACAGGCGCTGATCGCCACCGGTTTCAACTACGTCCAGCCGGTGCGGGTGCGCCAGGCCGAGGTGCTGCTGGCCCTGATGCCCGAGGTGCGGGACGTCCGCCGGGCCGGGGCGGCCGCCGTCGACCTGTGCGACGTGGCCGCCGGGCGGCTGGACGGCTACTACGAGCGGGGCCTCGCCCCCTGGGACCGCGCGGCCGGCTGCCTGATCGCCACCGAGGCCGGTGCGCTGGTCGGCGGCCGCCCCGGGCACGGCCCGGACGGCGAGCTGACCGTGGCCGCCGCTCCGGGCGTGTACCAGCCCTTGCAGGAGCGGCTGGCCGCGCTGCGCGCCTGGGCGGACTGACCAGGGCCCGCGAATCCGGAGGGCCCCGGTGAGAACCCTCCGGACATGCGAAGAGCCCTGGCACACGGGGGATGCCAGGGCCTTGGGGTTTCGCACGGCCCCCGCAGGGCCGCTGGTGCCGGAGTGCCGGCGTCGGGTCAGGCGGCGGTGCGGTGGCGGTCCAGCACGGTGTCCACACCGTGCTCGGCGGCCAGACGACGGAGGTCGTCCAGCTCGGACTGCTCCACCTCGGCGAGGAACTCGTCCCCGGCCTCGATCGCGCGGTGCAGGTCCTGCTCGGCGTTGGCTATGCGCTGCAGGATTCCGGCCTTGAAGGCGTCCATACGGGCCCCCTTACTGTGTCGGACGTGCACGGTCGTGCGCTCTCCGCCCCGAGGAGGGTCCAGCCGGTGAATGCGCCCGGTCCGACGAGTGGTGGATCTCCGGTCGGGCGCGGAGACGGCCCTTCGGCCGCTCCCGGTGAATTCCCAGCCCCAGGGCCGGCGCGGATGAACGCACGGCGGGTGGGTGCGATCGGCCAACAGCCAGATCGCGGGTGTGCAGCTGTCCTCCCCGCCCGGGGAGCCGGGAAACCTCCCGGCGGAAGAAAGTTGCCCGTGTCACAGTCCAAGCGGAGTTCTCCCGACACGAACGGTCACCGCCGAGGGCCCCGGGCCTCCTGCCCGAGGGGCAGCTTATCGCTGCTTTACCGCAGGACCAGGCAGGATGGAGCCACCGTCGGAGCCGTGCGTCCGCTTCCGGGGCCGGCCTGGAGAAGGGACAACGACCGTGCGGGTTCTCGTCGTCGAGGACGAGCAGCTGCTCGCCGAGGCTGTCGCGACCGGCCTGCGCCGCGAGGCGATGGCCGTCGACGTGGTGTACGACGGGGAGGCCGCGCTCCAGCGCATCGCGGTCAACGACTACGACGTGGTGGTCCTGGACCGCGACCTCCCGCTGGTCCACGGCGACGACGTCTGCCGCAAGGTGGTCGAGCAGGGCCTGGCCACCCGGGTGATCATGCTGACCGCCTCCGGCGACATCAGCGACCGGGTCGAGGGCCTGGAGATCGGCGCCGACGACTACCTTCCGAAGCCGTTCGCCTTCAGCGAACTCGTCGCCCGGGTAAGGGCGCTGGGCCGTCGCGCGACCGTCCCGCTGCCCCCGGTGCTGGAACGGGCCGGGATCTCGCTCGACCCCGGCCGGCGCGAGGTGATCCGGGAGGGGCGCACCGTCCAGCTCGCCCCCAAGGAGTTCGCCGTCCTGGAGGTGCTGATGCGGGCCGGCGGCGCCGTCGTCTCGGCCGAGCAGCTCCTGGAGAAGGCCTGGGACGAGCACACCGACCCGTTCACCAACGTCGTGCGGGTCACCGTGATGACGCTGCGCCGCAAGCTCGGCGACCCGCCGGTGATCGTCACCGTGCCCGGTTCCGGCTACCGGATCTGACCGGGACCCGCCCCCCGGAGTCCGTCCCCCCGTAGTCCGGCCCGCCGGACTCCGCCCCGGGATCCGCCCCCGAGGATCCCCCGCCGTACCCAGCGCCCGCCCCCGGCGGACGCCCGAGAGGACCATCATGACCACCCCGCCGCCCCCGGCCGGCGGGCCCTCCGGCGCGCCCGCCGGCGGCCCGCGAGCCGTTCCGCCCAAGCCCGTGCACCCGCCCCGCCAGTCCCGTCCGCACCAGCCCGAGACCTACGTCCCCGGTGACGGCCTGCTCGCCTGGCTGCCGTTCCGCCCGACCATCCGGATGCGGCTCACCCTGCTCTACGGCGGCATGTTCCTGATGGCCGGCGTGGTCCTGCTGCTGGTCATGTACTTCTTCGTCCAGCAGTCGCTCCAGGAGGTCGGCCAGCCGCACCTGAGGCTCACCGGACCGGGCATCTCCGTGCTCACCCCGGACGGCCAGGTCCTGACCAACCAGAACGCGCTCGACCAGTGGCTGAACGACAACAAGTCCATCCAGGCCGCCGCTGCGCTCAACACCCTGCTGCGCAAGCTGCTCACCGTGCTGGTCTGCCTCGCCGTGATCGCCTTCGCGGCCGGCTACGCGATGGCCGGCCGGGTGCTGCGCCCGCTCGGCCGGATCACCCGCACCGCCCGTGACGTCGCCTCCTCCGACCTGCACCGCCGGATCGAGCTGGACGGCCCGGACGACGAGCTCAAGGAGCTCGCCGACACCTTCGACGACATGCTGGACCGGCTGGACCGCTCCTTCGACTCCCAGCGCCGTTTCGTCGCCAACGCCTCGCACGAGCTGCGCACCCCGCTGGCGATCAACCGGACCCTGCTGGAGGTCCAGCTCTCCGACCCGGCCGCCTCGCCCGACCTCCAGCAGCTCGGCAAGACCCTGCTGGCCACCAACGAGCGCAGCGAGCAGCTGGTCGAGGGCCTGCTGCTGCTCGCCCGCAGCGAGAACGAACTCACCGACCGGCGCGCCGTGGAGCTGTCCGAGGTGGCCACCCGGGCGCTGGAGCAGACCCGGGGCGAGGCCGACAAGCGGGAGGTGGAGCTGCGCTCCAGGCTCGACCCGGCGGTGGTCGCGGGCAACGGCGTGCTGCTGGAGCGGCTGGCGCTCAACCTGCTGCAGAACGCGGTCCGCTACAACACCGCGGGCGGCTGGGTCGAGCTGGCCACCGCCACCGTGCCGGGCGGCGGCGAGCTGGTGGTCTCCAACACCGGCCCGGTGGTGCCCGGGTACGAGCTGGAGCACATCTTCGAGCCGTTCCGCCGGATCAAGGGCGCCGACCGCACCCGCAGCGACAAGGGGGTCGGTCTGGGCCTGTCCATCGTCCGCTCGGTGGTGCGCGCCCACGGCGGCACCATCGAGGCCACCCCGCGCTCCGGGGGCGGCCTCACCATGCGGGTGCGGATTCCGTCCCCGTAGCCGCCCCTGGGGCCGTTCTGCGCCCTCTCGGCCCCGGACGCTGCCGCGTTCCGTGGGCGACCGTTCCCGGCCGCCCCCGCCAGACCGTCAAGACGACATAAGGCCTGGCGGGGGCGGCTTGTCTTTTCCGGCCCCAGCAACTTACGGTGTCGTAACCTACGCAACCGTAAGTGCGTCCGCCGGTTCGTCCGCCGACGGCTCCGACACGACGCGTGCCCGCCCAACGCGCCCGTCCAGCGCGTGTATCCGTCCCCAGGAGCAAGCCCGTGACCATCGCCCCTGTGCAGAGCAGCCCCTCGCTCGGATCGAGCGGCTGGACCGACGCGCGGCTGATCCTGGCCCTCGAAGAGGTCGTCGAGAAGGAGCTCAACCGCCACCTGACCGTGGCCAAGGAGTGGATGCCGCACGAGTTCGTCCCGTGGAGCCAGGGCCGCGACTTCGACGGCGTGCTGGGCGGCGAGGCCTGGGCGCTGGACCAGTCCCAGGTGACCCCGCTCGGCCGGGTCTCGCTGGTGGTGAACCTGCTCACCGAGGACAACCTGCCCAGCTACCACCACGAGATCGCGACCATGTTCGGCCGCGAGGGCGCCTGGGGCACCTGGGTGCACCGCTGGACCGCGGAGGAGGGCCGGCACGGAATAGCCATCCGCGACTTCCTGCTCGCCACCCGGGCCGTCGACCCGGTGGAGCTGGAGCGGGCCCGGATGTCCCACATGTCGGAGGGCTTCGAGTCCGACAACGCGCACAGCATGCTGCACTCGGTCGCCTACGTGGCCTTCCAGGAGCTCGCGACCCGCATCTCGCACCGCAACACCGGCAAGTACGCGGGCGACCCGCTGTGCGACCAGCTGCTGGCGAAGATCGCCAACGACGAGAACCTGCACATGGTCTTCTACCGGAACCTGCTGAAGGCCGCCCTGGAGCTCGCCCCGGACCAGGCCATGCGCGCCATCGCCGACGTGGTGATCGACTTCCGGATGCCCGGCCACGGGATCCCCGGTTTCGAGCGCGCCGCCGCCCAGATCGCCATCGGCGGGGTGTACAACCTGCGCATCCACCACGACGACGTGCTCCAGCCGGTGCTGCGCCACCTGCGGGTGATGGAGATCGACGGCCTCGGCCCCGAGGGCCTGCTGGCGCAGAACGAGCTGGGCGTCTTCCTGGACGGGCTGGACGGTCAGGCGCGCAAGTTCGAGGAGCGCCAGGCCGCGCTGCTGGCCCGCCGGGAGGCGCGCCGCAACGCCGGCTAGGACGTCTCCGGGGGCGCTTCCGCCGAGCCGTCGCGCCCCCTGAGGGAGGGGGCGGAGTGGGTGGATTTTCCGTGGTTTGCCCCGGAAGATTCTGAACGTGACCAAGCTCACACTGTGTCGCTCCACGATTCCGGGCGACCCCGGAGAGTGATCACCCCATCGGGGGTGCCGATCGCCGTCCGTGATCGGATTCCGGCCCGCCGCCGGTCCGTCGGATTGGTCGGCATCCCTGGTGGGCAAGGGATTCGACGGACACCTGTACGGGGTTCGCTCACTGTGAGTCGCCGGTTCGGAGGGCGCGCGAGGGGTCGACGATGGCCCTGCGTGAGGCCTTTCGCGCCCCGGAGGATCACCCCAACGGAGCCCTGGCTGAGTGTCGATTGAGTAACGGGGCTTGAAGTAAGGCAAAATCTCCGCCTCGGGTCGGGCACAAGACCGACCCCCCATGCGTTACGTGCGCTGGAGATACCGCACACACCGCACAAACCCGGAGGGGGAGAGCGACAATGGCAACCGACTACGACACCCCACGCAAGACCGACGACGAGCTCAACGAAGACAGCATCGAGGAGCTCAAGGCTCGGCGGAACGACAAGGGCGGCGGCTCCGTCGACGTCGACGAGTTCGACGCCGCCGAGGGCATGGAGCTTCCCGGCGCCGACCTCTCGAACGAGGAGCTCGCCGTCCGTGTCCTGCCCAAGCAGGCGGACGAGTTCACCTGCATGAGCTGCTTCCTGGTCCACCACCGCAGCCAGCTCTACAGCGAGAAGAACGGCAACCCGATCTGCCGGGACTGCGGCGCCTGAGCACCGCAGCGGACAGCGCCAGGTGCCCGTGGCTCCCGCGGCACCGGCACACCGCCCCTTCCGGCCCCGGGCAGCGGGGCCGGACGGCAGGTCCGCGGCCCGTCCTGGCGGACGGACCCGGGAGGACGGAGTCGGTCGGCCACGTGCCGGCCAGGACAAAGTCGTAGGGACGGTCCCGCAGCAGCGGAACCGTCCCTCTCGGTCTTTCGGGGCCCGTTCAAGGGGCCGGCGGGCGCGTCGGTCAGGTACGGGCGCCGCGCCGGGCCTCCTCCAGGGCCTCGGCCAGCTTCATCGGCGAGCGCGTCGACAGGTAGAGGTACGGCGTCGGGTCGGCCGGATCGCTCACCTCGACCCGCAGCGCCGTCGGGACGTAGCTGCGCAGCAGCATGAAGGCGCGGGGATCGGCCTTCGGACCGCGCCAGGCCGCCGCCTCGGTGGGGCTCAGCGCGTGGGCGGCACCCAGCGCGTCCACCGGGATCCGGGCCGGCCCGGCCACCAGCGAGCCCTGCACCACGCGGATCCGCGCCGAGCCGTAACTGCTGATCGCCACCGCGCCGATGGCGATGCCGGCCACCAGGCCGACCAGGGCGGCCGGCCCACTGACCCGGATCAGGATCAGTGCCAGGGTCAGACCGACTGCGACCGGGAGCAGCCACCAGGAGCGAGGCACCGTGAGGCGTTCGTCGTACATGCCCTCCATTGTGGGCGCCCTGACGCCCGGCTCGGGACGCCACCCCCACCGGAGGTCTTGCTACCCCTGGGTAGGCTGGCGAGCCGTGACCGGTACGACCACCCCCACCACCCCCGCCGACCGGTCGGCGCCCGCGTTGCCGCCGACCCCGACCACCCCGCCGCCGGACGCCGTGATCCCGGAGCGCCACCCCCAGGCGCCCGCCCCCGGCACCCGCCTCGGCTCCCACTACGAGCACTGCTTCGGCTGCGGCCCCCGGCACCCCGGCGGACTGCGGATCGACGCGGTCGCCGGCGAGGGACTCGACGTCACCGCCGAGTTCAGCGTCCGGGACGTGCACCAGGGCGGCCCCGGGCTGGCCCACGGCGGGGTTCTCACCACGGCGATGGACGAGACCCTCGGAACGCTGAACTGGCTGCTCCACGCGCCCGCGGTGACCGGCCGGCTGGAGACCGACTTCCTCAGCCCGGTGCCCGTCGACTCGGTGCTGCACCTGCGCGCCTGGATCACCGGGGTGCACGGCCGCAAGATCTACAGCGCCGCCGAGGGGCGGATCGGCGGCCCCGACGGACCGGTCGCCGTGCGTGCGCAGGCGCTCTTCATCCAGGTGAAGCTGGAACACTTCACCTCGCACGGTCGACCCGAGGACATCGAGAAGGTCCTCGACGACCCGGATCTGATGAAGCGCGCACGAGCCTTTGAGGTGAACCCTTGAGCGAGACCCCCCGTCCGCAGCTGGACGTCCTGATCAGGCGCATCGACGCCGAGCTGCCGCTGCCCGAGTACGCGCAGCCCGGGGACGCCGGTGCCGACCTGCGGACCACCGTCGACGCCGAGCTGGCCCCCGGTGAGCGGGCGGTGCTCCCCACCGGCATCGCCATCGCCCTGCCGGACGGCTACGCGGCCTTCGTCCACCCGCGCTCCGGGCTGGCAGCTCGTTGCGGAGTTGCCCTCGTGAACGCCCCGGGGACGGTCGATGCCGGGTACCGTGGAGAGATCAAGGTGATCGTCGTCAATCTGGACCCGCGCGAGGGGGTCAGCTTCCGCCGAGGGGACCGGATCGCCCAGCTGGTCATCCAGCAGGTCGAGAAGGCCCGCTTCCACGAGGTGGCCGAGCTGCCGGGGTCGGCACGCGCCGAGGGTGGGTTCGGGTCGACCGGTGGCCACGCCGCGGTCTAGCATTCCCGCGGCCTCGCAGGAAGCCGAGCAGGTATTCGCATCGGTCTTGGACCGGGAAGGACAGTGACCGTGTTCCGTCGTCGCCAGAAGAGCGAGGACGCTGTCGAGCAGCTCGCCGACGACGCCATCAGCGCCGACGAGACGGCCGATGACGTCGAAGGTTCCGCCGAGAGCGAGAACGTGACCGAGCTGGACCCGGCCGACAAGGTCGGCCTCCCGCCGGCCCCGCGGCCGGACGGCCCGTGGGACCACACCGAGCTGGAGACGCCGGAGGAGGGACGGGTCGACCTCGGGGGTCTGCTGGTCCCCGGCGTCGAGGGCATGGAGCTCCGCGTCGAGGTCGCCGGTGACGCGATCGTCGCGGCCACCCTGGTGCTCGGCAACAGCGCCATCCAGCTCCAGGCCTTCGCTGCCCCGAAGTCGGAGGGCATCTGGGGGGAGGTCCGCGAGGAGATCGCCAACGGCATCACCTCGCAGGGCGGTCTGATCGACGAGGAGGAGGGCCCGCTCGGCTGGCACCTCCGTGCCCAGGTCCCGGTGCAGCTGCCGGACGGCACCCAGGGCGTGCAGCTGGTGCGCTTCGTCGGCTGTGACGGGCCGCGCTGGTTCCTCCGCGGTGTGATCTCGGGCCAGGCCGCCGTGCAGCCCGAGATGGCCGGCATCCTGGAGCAGGTCTTCCGGCAGACCGTCGTCGTCCGCGGCGAGACCCCGATGGCTCCGCGCGACCCGATCGTGCTCAAGCTCCCCGAGGACGCCCAGATGGTCGCCGACGGTGGCGGGGCCGCCGCTGCGCCCGAGGGCGAGGGCCGCTACGGCTCGCTCGACCCGTTCGCGCGCGGCCCGGAGATCACCGAGGTCCGCTGACCGCCTCCTCGGTCGTCACTGCTGATCGCCTCCGCCCGGACCCCGGGCGGAGGCGATTTGCATGTGGCGGGTCGGTCCCCGTACAGTTCCGGAGTCGCCGCGGGAGACCGGGGCGACAAAGCGGAAAGTGAATCCGATGAATGAAACTCCGGAAAACGGAGCGGAAAACATCTGATAAGCTTGAAACACGAAAGAACGAAGCGCCCGGAGGGCCCGCTGGAAGGCGGTCC
>NZ_JBHZCN010000161.1:0-14298 GCF_042755465.1 Kitasatospora sp. NPDC059160
GCGCGACGCCGGGCATCCCGCCTGGACGCACGCCCGAATCGCCCAAGTACGTCCAGTACGAGGCCGACTCGGGCGCACGCCCAGCCGGGCGCCCACCGCCGCGCGCTGATCTGCCAAGATCCGCCGGACAGGCCCTAGGTCCAAAGGACGGCGCCTGCCCGCCCCCGGGGCGCTGGGCGCGCGCCGGGTCTTCGGGCGACCCTGGGGGCAAGGGCCGGACCGTCGGGCCGCAGCTGTGTTCGATCGGGAATCACCGCAGGCCGCAAGCTGTTGCCCAGTCGCCGGACCGGACGATCCGGGCCGTACCGGAGTCAGTTCCGATCGCCTCGCGCGGCCGGAAATGCCGTGGCGGCCACCCGACGAAATGGTTAGCATCCCTAAATATGCCCGAGACTCACGGATCCATGGTGGAGCAATCCCCGAGCGGCCAACCGGCCCCCGGCCCCGACCCGGCGGCCCCCGTCGACGGCCTGAGGGCCACCGAAGCAGGCCCCGCGCCGGAGGCGGCGGCCACTCCGAGCCCGGCCACCACTCCGAGCCCGGACGGCGCTCCGAGCCCGGCCGCCGCTCCGAGCCCGGCCGCCGCTCCGAGCCCGGCCGCTCAGGCCGACGGCTGGCTGCGTCGCCTGATCGGCTACAGCTGGCGGTCCCGTCGCAGCGTGCTGCTCGCCTTCGGCGCCTCGCTGGTCGGCATGGCCGTCACCGCGCTGGTGCCGCTGGTCACCAAGCTGATCATCGATGACGTCATCGTCGCCCACACCCGCTCGCTCACCCCGTGGGCAGTGGTGCTGCTGCTCGCCGCCGTGGTGGTCTTCGGCTGCACCCAGGTCCGTCGCTACTACGGCGGCCAGCTGGCCCTCGACGTCCAGCACGACATGCGCAGCGACCTGTTCCGCTCGCTCGGCCGGCTCGACGGCCACCGCCAGGACCGCCTGGACACCGGTCAGGTGGTGGGGCGCGCGACCTCGGACCTCCAGCTGATCAACGGCCTGCTCTCGATGCTGCCGATGATGACCGGCTACCTGCTGATGTTCGTGATGTCGCTGGGCGTGATGGTCTGGCTGTCCCCGCCGCTGACCCTGATAGCCGTGGTGATGGCCCCTGCGCTGTGGTGGGTCAGCGTGCGCAGCCGTAAGCGCCTGTTCCCGGCCACCTGGGCCGCCCAGCAGGAGGCGGCCGCCGTCGCGGGCGTGGTGGACGGCGCTATCGGCGGGGTCCGGGTGGTCAAGGGCTTCGGTCAGGAGGCGCAGGAGCAGGACAAGCTGGAGCTGGTCTCCCGCAACCTGTTCGCCGCCCGGCTCCGGTCGATCCGCCTGAACGCCCGCTACAACCCGGCGATGCAGGCGATCCCGGCCCTGGCCCAGGTCGCGGTGCTGGCCTTCGGCGGCTGGCTGGCCGTCGACGGTCGGGTCTCGCTCGGGACGTTCGTCGCCTTCTCCACCTACGTCGCCCAGATGACCGGCCCGGTGCGGATGCTGACCATGGTCATCACGGTCGGCCAGCAGGCCCGGGCGGGCGTCGAGCGGGTGCTGCAGCTGATCGACGAGCGCCCGCTCGTCCAGGAGCGCCCGGACGCGCTCACCCTGGACCTGACGAGGGACGGGACCACCCCCGCCGACACCGCGGCTGACCGCCCGGCCGGCGCCCCGGCCGGCACCGTCGGCCCCCGCACCCCGGACGTCGCTCTGGAGTTCGACCGGGTCGAGTTCCGCTACGACCCCGAGCACCCCGCCCCGGTGCTGCACGGGCTCAGCCTCGCGCTGGCCCCCGGCGAGACCCTCGCCCTGGTGGGCGCCTCCGGCTCCGGCAAGTCGACGGTGGCCCAGCTGGTGCCCCGCTTCTACGACCCGGCGGGCGGCGCCGTCCGCCTCTACGGCCACGACCTGCGCGACCTCACCCTGGACTCGGTCCGTGCGGCGGTCGGCATCGTGCCCGAGGAGAGCTTCCTCTTCTCCGAGTCGGTCCGCACCAACATCGCCTACGGCCGCCCGGACGCCACCGACGAGCAGATCGTCGCCGCCGCGCGCGCCGCCCAGGCCGACGAGTTCGTCCGCGCGCTGCCGGACGGCTACGAGACCAAGGTCGGCGAGCAGGGCCTGACCCTCTCCGGGGGCCAGCGCCAGCGCATCGCCCTGGCCCGGGCGATCCTGACCGACCCCCGGATCCTGCTGCTGGACGATGCCACCTCGGCGGTCGACCCGCAGGTCGAGGCGGAGATCCACGACGCGCTGCGCTCGGTGATGACCGGCCGCACCACCCTGCTGATCGCCCACCGCCGCTCGACCCTCCAACTCGCCGACCGGATCGCGGTCCTGGACCACGGCCGACTGCTGGACCTCGGCACGCACGAGGAACTCGAAGCCCGATGTCCCCAGTACCGGGCCCTGATCACCGACCCGGAAGCCGGCCGTGCACCGGAGCCGCAACCCGGGCCCGCCACCGCCACCGGCACCGCCGATACCCCCGCTGACTCCGCCGCCTCCGGCTCCGCCACCACCGACGCCTCCGGCTCCGAGTCCGCGCCGGCCTCGGAGAAGGACCGGCCGTCCGCGCAGACCCCCGCACTCCCCACCCCCGCCCTCGCCAAGGCGGCCCGCACCGCCGACCCCGAGCTGCTGGCCAAGGTCGCCGCCCTCCCGCCGGCCGCCGACGCCCCCGCCGTCCCCCGCGCCGAGGCCGAGGCCGGGGATCCGGATTTCAGCCTCGGCCGCCTGCTGCGCCCCTTCCGCACCCCGCTGCTCATCGCCTTCCTGCTGGTCACCCTGGACGCGGCCGCCGGGCTGGTGCTGCCGGTGCTGATCCGGCACGGGATCGACGAGGGCGTCCGCAAGGGCCTGATGGCCGGCGTCGCGGTCGCCTCGATCACCGCGCTCGTCGTGGTGCTGCTGGACTGGCTGGTGCAGGGTGCCGAGAACCGGGTCAGCGGCCGGACCGGTGAGCGGGTGCTCTACACCCTCCGGCTCAAGATCTTCGCCCACCTCAACCGGCTCGGCCTGGACTACTACGAGCGCGAGTTGACCGGCCGGATCATGACCCGGATGACCACCGACCTGGACTCGCTGACGTCCTTCCTGCAGACCGGAATGGTCACCGCGGTGGTCAGCCTGCTGACCTTCGCCGGGATCTTCGTGGCCCTGCTGATCATCGACGCCGGTCTGGCCCTGGTGGTCTTCGCGGTGCTGCCGCTGCTGGTGATCGCCACCCTGGTGTTCCGGAAGAGGTCAAAGGACCAGTACGAGCGCTCCCGGGACCTGATCAGCACGGTCAACGCCGACCTCCAGGAGAACGTGGCCGGCATGCGGATCGTCCAGGCCTTCCGCCGTCTGGACACCAACACCGACCGCTTCGTGGCCCGCGGCATCGCCTACCGGGAGGCCAGGGTCCGGGCGCAGTTCTACATCTCGCTGTACTTCCCGTTCGTCCAGTTCCTCTCCAGCGTGGCCGCCGCGCTGGTGCTGATCGTGGGCGCCGCCCGGGTGGACGCGGGGACGCTGACGGTCGGCGCGCTGGTCGCGTACCTGCTCTACATCGACCTGTTCTTCGCCCCGGTCAACCAGCTGTCGCAGGTGTTCGACGGCTACCAGCAGGCCTCGGTGGGCCTCGGCCGGATCCGTGAGCTGCTGCGCACCCCGACCACCACGGCCGCGGCGGCCGATCCGGTCCCGGTGTCGAAGGGGCTGCGCGGCGAGATCAGTTTCGAGGGCGTCGGCTTCGCCTACAACGGCGGGGCGGACGGCGCACCGGAGGTGCTGAGCGCCGTCGACCTGCACATACCCGCCGGTCAGACGGTGGCGCTGGTCGGCGAGACCGGCGCGGGCAAGTCGACGCTGGTGAAGCTGGTCGCGCGGTTCTACGACGCGACCGAGGGCACCGTCCGGGTCGACGGGGTGGACCTCACCCGCTACGACCTGGCCCAGTACCGCCACCGGCTGGGCGTGGTGCCGCAGGAGGCGTACCTGTTCGCGGGCACGGTCCGCGAGGCGATCGCCTACGGCCGCCCGGACGCCTCGGCGGCCGAGGTGGAGGCGGCAGCCCGGGCGGTCGGCGCGCACGACATGATCGTCGGACTGTCGGGCGGCTACGACCACGAGGTCGCCGGCCGCGGACGCAACCTCTCGGCCGGTCAGCGCCAGCTGATCGCGCTGGCCCGGGCCGAACTGGTCGACCCGGACATCCTGCTGCTGGACGAGGCCACCGCGGCGCTCGACCTGGCCACCGAGGCCGCCGTCAACCAGGCCGCGGACCGGCTCAGCGGCGGTCGCACCACTCTGGTCATCGCCCACCGGCTGACCACCGCCGAACGCGCGGACCGGGTGGTCGTGCTGGACCACGGCCGGGTGGTCGAGGACGGCACCCACACCGAACTGCTCGCGCTGGACGGGACGTACGCCCGGCTCTGGCAGGCGTTCATCGCGGACGGCCACCCGGCCCCGACCGAGACGGTCGCCGCCGGGTAACCGCGGTCGGGTCGTCGGGCGGTCCGGCGGCGGCCCGGCGGCCCGGCGGTCCGACGGTCGGGCGATGCGCTCAGGCGGCGATCAGCGAGGCCAGCAGGCCCGAGGCGTCGACGCCGCGCGGCAGGTCGCTCACCTGGCCGTCCCCGACCTCCACCACCCGCCAGCCGGAGCCGTCCGCCCGGCTGGCGAGGTCGGTGGTGACGAAGCGGCAGCCGAGTCTTCGCACCAGTGCGGGGACGTGGGTGAGGTCGGGCTCGACCCGCTGGTGCGGGGTGTCCGGGTGCGGGCCGACCAGGATCGGCCGACCGTCGAGCCACCACACCCGGACCTCCACCGCCCTTCCGTCGCCGCCCGTGTCGTTCGGGCCGCCCGCGTTGCCGACGCCGCCCGTGCCGCCACGGCCTCCCGCGCCTCCCGCGCCTCCCGCGCCGCTCGCGTCTCCCTCAGCACCGTCAGCGGCCCGGCCCGTTCCGTCGGCGCGCTCGAACTCCTCGTACCGGCGCAGCACCACCCCGCCCGCCAGGGACTCGCCCTGCAGCTCGACGAACCGCCCGACCACCCGTCCGACGGTCGCCAGGTCCGCCAACTCCGGTACGTAGCAGGCCTCGTGCCACTCGTGCTTGCGGGACTTCACGTAGTCCTTCACGATCGCCGGCCCGGTGCCGCCGAGCCGGGCCACGGCGTCCGCCAGCTCCGCCGGGGTGGGTGCCGCCGTCCCGTCGGACGGGATCCAGACGCTGGGCGGGGTCGCGCCCTCGAACACCCCGTACCAGCCGGGCAGTTCGTGCGCCGCCGCGTAGCCGGGCGCGCTGGTCAGCAGGTTGCCGCCGCAGGCGGTGAGGGCGGCGGCGAACCCGGCGTACCGGGCGGAGGGGAGCATCCAGCCCCGGTACCAGAGCGGTCCGCAGTCCCGGGGCACCCGCCGGACCGCCTCCTCGGGGTGTCCGGCGAGTAGTGCGTCGTGGTCGACGAGGTGGTGCTCACCGCCCAACTCCCGTAGCAGCCGGGCCTCCCAGGCGAAGTGCGGATCGGGCCGGCGCGGGTTGAGCGGATCGGCGGGGAAGAGGATCGAGGGTACGGGCATGGCGGTCAGGGTAAGGCCAGCGGGCCGCTCCCGGCTGCGATCCGGCGGCGGTCGGTCGCCCCGGTTCCTTCCCCGTGGGGCGTCGGGACGGCGGATCCGGTCGACGCCCGGTGCGGGCGCTGTCAGAGTGTCCCGATGCGAAGACTGCTGCGACCGCACCGACGCGTTCCCCGCCGGGCCGCCCGTACGGTGGTGCTGGACGGCGACGGCTCGGTGTTCCTGCTCCGTTCGGACAACGACGAGGTCGGCGTCCACTGGACGATGCCCGGCGGCGGGCTGGAGCGGGGTGAGACCCCGCTGGTCGGCGCCCGGCGCGAACTGTGGGAGGAGACCGGCTGGACCGATCTCGAACCGGGCCCGCTGCTCTGCACCTGGGAGCACGACTTCACCTGGCACGGGACCCCGGTCCGCCAGCACGAGCACATCTACCTCACCCGCGGACCGCACCGCGGCCCGGTCGGCGATGTCAGTGCGGTGCACGCCCAGGACCGGATCCTCGACTGGCGCTGGTGGACCCCGGCCGAGCTCGCCGACGAGAACGCGGACGCACTCTGGCCGCCCCGGCTACCGGAGTTGCTGGAGCCCGTCCGCGCGGGCTGGGCGGTCGACGGGCGCCCTCCGGTGCCCGTCGACCTCGGTTACATCCCGAACGCCTGACCGCGCCCGCCGCGCCGGGCGGCCCGTCCGCCCGGCCCGGCCGGGCCGGGCTCCCAGCCGTGCAGGTCCAGCTCCCGGTCGTGCAGCGCCCACGGGTTCATCCGCACCGTCAGCCGGGCGCCGGCCAGTTGCTCGACGGTGAGTCCGGTTTCGATGATCAGCTGCTCGGTCGACACCGAGACGGCGATGGCGGGACGCCAGGAGGGCAGTACGACCAGGCTGGTCCCGCGCCCGACCCGGATCGGCTCCGCCGTCACCCGGACCGGTGTCCGCTCCTCCGGGCGACCCACGGCGTCCGACTGGACCGGGCTGCCGCCGATCAGGATGCCGAGCGGTGGTTCGGCCCGGGCTGCCTCGGTACCGGTCCCGAGGGCAGCCCTGACAGCAGTCGCGCCTTCGACCCCCACTCCGGTGCCCGCTCCGGTGCCCGCTCCGGTCCCGACCCCGAGCCCGGTGCCGGCCCGGTACGCGGCGTTCGTCCCGGGCTCCGGGGGCGCGGTGGTCGGGTGACCGGCCACCGGTCCCGTTGCACCGGTCGGTGTACCCGTCCACCCCGCACCGGGCGGCCGGGTGCCGGCCGGGTCGGTCGCGGCCGTCTCCCGTGCGGCCGCCTCCTGCCCGGTCGGGCCGGCCGGCGGGTGCATCCGACGCAGTCGGCGGGACGGCGACGGCCGTCGCGAGCCGAGGCTCCGGAGCTCCTCGCGCCCCGAACGCGCCACCGCTGCGGGCCGGTTGCCCTCGGCGGACGCTGCGGTTCGCTCGAACCGGACGAACCCCGACCCGGTCCGGTTGTAGGCGGAGCCCGCACCCGAACCGGCATCCGCACCGGCGTCGACGCCCGAGCCGGCCTCGGGCCCGGAGTCCGCCTCGGACGCCTCCTCGGCCTCGCCGAGCAGCGCCCGTACCTCCGCCACCGGCCGACGGCACGCGGCCGCCAGCTCGGCGAGCGAGCGCCCCTCGGCGCGCGCGGCCCGCAGCCGGTCGGCGAACGCCTCCCGGAGCCGTGCCGTGGTCGCCGCGCCGCTCGTCGTGTCGCTCGCCGTACCGCCGTCGGCAGCGCCGCAGTCGTCGGTGCCGCTGTCCGCGGAACCGCCGGCAGCGCCGCCGCCGTCCGCTGTCGCGCCATCCGTCGCAGCGCCATCCGTCGCAGCGCCATCCGTCGCAGCGCCATCCGCCGCAGTGCCGTCCGCCTTGGCGCGCCGGAGCCGCGCTTCGACGTCCTCCGGCGTGCGCGGCTGCGGCACCGAGTCGTGGCGGACGAGGGCGCCCGGGGCGCCGGGCGCGCCGACGTCGGCCGCCGTCGCGATCGAGCAGATCGGCGCCCCCGCGCCGGGCGGGCGGGGCCCGTCGGTCGGGGGCGAGGAGTCGGCACCGTCCGCAGCGGTCCCGGACGGTCCGGGCGGGGCGGGGTCGGTGGAACCGGGGTGGAGCGAAGTCATCGGCGGGCCCTTCGGGGGACGGTCCCGACGATCCTCCCGCACCGCGCCACCAGCTCCAAGCGTCATTCCCGCACGGGCGCCCGGGAGCACGCCGTGACCACCGGGTGATCAGCGGCGGACCCTACCGGGCGTATCGGCTCAACTCCCGGACGCGACGAAGCCCTTGAGGTCGGAGAGCACCGCGTTGGCCGCCGTCACACCGAGCCCGAGGAACCAGGTCTCGTCCGAAACCGGCCGCGCCTGACCGGACTTGACCGCCCCGAGGGTCTTCCAGAGCGCCCCGCCCAGCACCGCGTCCTGGTTGGTCGAACTGGGGCTGCCGTACACGCCGTAGAAGATCCAGTCGGCGTCGGCCTTGTCGATCTGTTCCGGGCTGACCTCCACCGCGAGTTCCTTGACCTGCTCGATCGCGGGCTGCGGCAGCGGCACGTCGGTGAGGATGGTGCCGATGAAGGAGAGTTCGGCGTAGAGCCTGGTCCGGCCGGGCATGAAGCGCAGCGGCGTGATGGTGGGCCGCTTGCCGCCGAGGGCGGCGCCGATCGCGGTGGCGGCGGCCTGGTAGGCGTCGAGCTGCGCCTGGGCCTCCGCCTGCAGGCCGAAGGGGCTGGCGTTGAGCAGGAAGTTCTGCTTCCACGGGTAGCCGGGGCGCAGTGAGAAGACGGTCGGCGCGATCTTCGACAGCTGGGCGTACTGGTCCTGGGCGCGCAGCTGGCTGCCGAGGATCAGGTCGGGCTTGAGCGCCGCGATCGCCTCCAGGTTGAGGCTGTTGATGGTGCCGACGGCGGCCGGGCTGCCCGCCTTGTCCTTGAGGTAGGAGGGCAGCGACTTGGAGCCGTCGGTGTGGACGACCCCGACCGGCTGGATGCCGAGCGAGACGACGTTGTCGAGCTCGCCGGTGTCCAGCACCACGACCCGGGTGGGCCTGGCGGGGATGACGGACTCGCCCATGGCGTGCTTGACGGTGCGCGGGTAGACGCCGGGGGCGGCGTCGGTCCCGAAGCCCTTCATCTTCTCGATGACACCGGCGTAGTCGTCGCCGCCCTGCTTCACCGACTTCTGGTCCGGCGAGCCGCCGCTGCCCGGCTTCGCGCCGCTGCCGCCCCCGGACCCGCCGGAGCCGCCCGAGCCCCCCGAGCTGCCGCAGGCGGCGAGGAGCCCGCCGAGGCCGAGCACGGCGGCGCCGGTCACTCCGGTGGCGAGGAAGCGGCGCCGGCTGGGGGTGCGGGCGACGAGGGCGGGGACGAGGGCGGGGGCGGGGGCCAGGTTCGGGTCGTCGGAGTCGGGGGCCACGCGACGCTCCTTCACGGTCGGGACCGGACGGTCGAGGTTAGGTGAGGCAAACCTATCCCGTTGCCGGGCGCACCCTCCGCACGGGGGTGCTCACCGAGGGCCCAAAGGTCATCATCAGTGCACAAAATCACCAAGAGTTGGTCTATTCAACCTTCTTCGCGCGGCTTAGAGTGCGCTGGTGTTTGATCAGCAGCTCTCAGAGCACACAAGCAGCGGCCGGGCAACGGCGCCCGGTGCTCCGCAGGGTGCCCCGGTCAGTGGCACCAGTGGTGGCGTTCCCGAACCGGGGGCGGCTGGGGGAGCGGGGGACAAGGGTCTACGGGGCAACTCGGTGGGCCTGCTGGGCAGCGTGGTGCTGGGCGTCTCGACCGTCGCCCCGGTGTACTGCCTGACCGCGACGCTCGGGCCGACGGTCACCGCGGTCGGCGTCCAGATGCCGGCCGTGTTCCTGGCCGGCTTCCTGCCGATGCTGCTCGTCGCGTTCGCGTACAAGGAGCTGAACAAGGACTTCCCGGACTGCGGTACGTCCTTCACCTGGACGGTCAGGGCCTTCGGCCCCCGGGTCGGCTGGATGGCCGGCTGGGGACTGACCGTCGCCACCATCATCGTGCTCTCCAACCTGGCCGGCGTGGCGACGGAGTTCCTCTACCTGATGCTCGGTGAGATGACCGGCAGCAGCTGGATCGCCGGGCTCGACCAGAACAAGGCCGTCCATCTGCTCACGGTGGTGCTGCTCATCGCCGGTGCCACCGCGATGAGCTACCGGGGGATGACGGCCACCAAGTGGTTCCAGTACGGCCTGGTCGGCCTCCAGCTGGCCGTGCTGCTGCTCTTCTCGGCCATCGCCATCGGCAAGGCCGCCGCCGGGGACCTGCCCGACTCGATCGGCTTCTCGTTCTCCTGGCTCAACCCGCTCCAGGTCGGCTCGTTCAGCGCGTTCACCGCCGGCCTGTCGCTGTCCATCTTCATGTACTGGGGCTGGGACACCTGCCTCACCATGAACGAGGAGACCCTCGGCAGCACCAAGACCCCGGGCCGGGCCGCGATGGTCTCCATGGTCACCCTGGTCGGCTCGTACCTGCTGGTCGCGGTCGCCGCCCAGATGTTCGCCGGTGTCGGCAGCACCGGCGACGGCCTCGGCAACCCGGCCACGGCCGACAACGTCTTCGCTGCGCTCGCCCGCCCGGTGCTCGGCTCGCCGTGGAGCATCCTGCTGTTCCTGGCCGTCGTCGCCAGCGCCGCCGCGAGCCTGCAGACCACCTTCATCCCGGTGGCCCGCACCCTGCTCGCGATGAGCGCCTACCGCGCCGTGCCGCCGCGCTTCGGCACCGTCCACCCGCGCTTCCGCACGCCCGGCTACGCCACCGTCGCGGCCGGCCTCGCCACCGCCGTCTTCTACGTCGGCATGAGCCTGATCAGCGAGAACGTCGTCCAGGACACCATCCTGGCGCTCGGTCTGATGATCTGCTTCTACTACGCGCTGACCGCCTTCTCCTGCGTCCGGCACTTCCGCCACTCGCTCCGTGACAGCCCGCGCGACCTGCTGCTCAAGGGCGTCGCCCCGCTGCTCGGCGGCCTGCTGCTGAGCGCCGTCCTCCTCCAGACCCTGACCGACGCCTGGTCCCCCGACTACGGCAGCGGCGCGGTGTCCGGCGTCGGCTCGGTGTTCGTGATCGGCGTCGGCATCCTGCTGCTCGGTGCCGCGCTGATGACCTGGTACGGCCGGATCCGCCCGGAGTTCTTCCGCGGCGAGACGCTGCGGCAGGACACCCGGGCCCTGGTCGTGGAGGACTGACGCCGGTCCACGGTGTCGGGGATCGGTGCAGGGGGCCGGTGCAGGAGACCTGAACCGGGTGACCGGTGCAGGGGGCCGGCGCTATCGTTGGAGCCGTGAAGCGCTTCGTGGGCCTGTGCTGGTGGCCGTCCTAGGACGGCCACCCCACTCGCCTGACCACAGGGCCGTCCGGGATGGACGGCCCTGTCGCGTTTTCCCCACGGGACGGGCCCCTCGCCCCGGACGGCCGCCACCGCCGCCGTACCGAGGGAGAAACCCGATGACCACCACCGCCACCACCACCGGCGCCGCCGCCACCACCGCTGGTGCGGTCGCCACCACGGCCATGACCGCCGGCACGTCCGACCTCACCGCCCAGGACCGGATCGACGACCCGTCCTCCCACCGGGTCCTCACCGGCGACCGCCCCACCGGCCCGCTCCACCTCGGCCACTACTTCGGCACCCTGCAGAACCGGGTCCGGCTGCAGGACCAGGGCGTCGAGATGTTCGTCCTGGTCGCCGACTACCAGGTCATCACCGACCGCGACATCGCCGACCGGCTCGCCGAACACACCGAGAACCTCGTCCTCGACTACCTCGCCGCCGGCCTCGACCCCGAACGGGCCACGATCTTCGCCCACAGCGCCGTTCCCGCCCTCAACCAGCTGCTGCTGCCCTTCCTCAGCCTGGTGAGCGTCGCCGAACTCAGCCGCAACCCCACCGTCAAGGACGAGATCGCCCACTCCAGCCAGGCCGCCGTGAACGGGCTGATGTTCACCTACCCCGTCCACCAGGCCGCGGACATCCTGTTCTGCAAGGCCGACCTCGTCCCGGTCGGCCAGGACCAGCTGCCCCACCTCGAAGTCGCCCGCACCGTCGCCCGCCGCTTCAACGAGCGCTACCCGCACGCCGACGGCAGCGCCGTGTTCCCCCGCCCTCGGGCGCTGCTCTCCGACGCCCCGATGCTGCTCGGCACCGACGGCGGCAAGATGAGCAAGAGCCGCGGCAACGCCGTCGCCCTCGGCGCCGACGAGGACACCACCGCCCGGATCATCCGCGGCGCGAAGACCGACGCCGACCGCCGCATCGGCTACGACCCGGTCGGCCGCCCCGAGGTGTCCGGCCTCGTCCTGCTCGCGGCGCTCTGCCAGGACCGCGCCCCGGAGGCGATCGCCGAGGAGGTCGGCGACGGCGGCGCGGCCGCCCTCAAGCGCACCGTCATCGAGTCCGTCAACGAGTACTTCCGCCCGCTGCGCGCCCGCCGCGCCGAGCTCGCCGCCGACCGCGGCCACCTGCGGCAGGTCCTGCGCGAGGGTGCCGAACGGGCCAACGCCATCGCCGACGCCACTCTCGCCGAGGTGCGGGAGGTGATGGGCGCGATCTGAACGGCCCTCAAGCCGACCGGCGTCCCGCGACGGGCCCGTCTGCGGACATCGGCCGGTCGACCGGCGGGCATATCGTCACCGGGCGGCCTCGACCACACCCCCGAGGCCGCCCACAGCCCGCCCCTTCCCCGAAAGGTCCGGTCCATGGACCAGCAACCGACCACGCCCGGCCAGGGACTGACCCGCCCGCCGCAGCTGCGCCCCGGCGACCACATCGCCGTCGTCGCCCCCAGCGGCCCGATCGACGCCGGGCGCCTCACCGCCGGCTGCGAGATCCTCCGCTCCTGGGGCCTGCGGGTCACCGTCGCCCCGCACGTCCTCGACACCCACCCCACCCTCGGCTACCTGGCCGGTACCGACGCCGACCGCGCCGCCGACCTCCAGGACGCGTGGCTGGACCCCGACGTCGACGCCGTCATCTGCGCCCGGGGCGGGTACGGCGTCCACCGCATCGTCGACCTGCTCGACTGGACCGCCCTGCGCTCCGCCCGCCCCAAGCCCCTCATCGGGTTCAGCGACGTCAGCTCCCTGCACGAGGCCTTCGCCCAGCGCCTCGGCCTCGCCACCCTGTACGGGCCGATGGCCGCCGCCGCCTCCTTCGTCGAGGACGGCCCCACCGCCGAGCACCTGCGCCGGACCCTCTTCGACCCGGCCGCCACCACCGTCCTCACCTCGCCCACCGCCGGCCCGCTCGTCCCCGGCCGCGCCCGGGGCGTCACCGCCGGAGGCTGCCTCCACGTACTCGTCGCCGAACGCGGCACGCCCGCCGCCCGCCCCTCCTACGCGGGCCGCATCCTCGTCCTCGAAGACGTCAACGAGCACCAGTACCAGCTCGACCGGCTGCTGACCCAGCTCCTGCGCTCCGGCGCCCTCGACGGCGTGGCCGGCATAGCCCTCGGCTCCTGGGAGGGCTGCGGGCGACCCGAACGGGTCCGGGACGTGATGACCGACCGCCTCGGCGGCCTCGGCGTGCCCGTGCTCTGGGAGCTGGGTTTCGGCCACTGCCCGTCCACCCTGACCGTCCCGCTCGGCGTCCCCGCCCTGCTCGACGCGGACGCCGGCACGCTCACCCTGGAGCTGCCCGCCCTCGTCCCCACCGCCGCTCCCGACACCGCGACCGGCTCCGCCTGAGCCGACCGTCGGCCCCGGGCCGGTGAGTAGGGTGCGGCCATGAACGAGGACCGCCTCACCGCCCTTGCCCTCGGACTCCTCCGCGGCCCGGGCAGCAACGCCCGCACGATCCTCGGACTTGTCGGCCCGCCCGCGGCCGGCAAGTCCACCCTCGCCCGGCACCTGGTCGCCGAGGTCGAACGCGTCGAGGGCCCCGGTACCGCCGCGTACCTGCCGCTGGACGGCTTCCACCTCTCCACGGCCCAGCTCGACCGCCTCGGGCTGACCCACCGCAAGGGCGCCCCAGCCACCTTCGACGCCCACGGCTACGTCGCCCTGCTGCGCAGGGTCGCGGCCGACCGGTTCCAGGACATCTACGTCCCCGACTTCGACCGCACCCTGGACGAACCGGTCGCGGCCCGCCACGTCGTCCGCCCGCACACCCGCCTGGTCATCACCGAGGGCAACTACCTCGCTGCCGCGGACGCCCCGTGGCCGGAGGCCCGCCGGCTGCTGCGCGAACTCTGGTACGTCGACACCGACGACACCGTCCGCGAGGAGCGGCTGCTCCGCCGCCACCGCGACGGTGGCCGGGACGAGGCCACCGCCCTGCGCTGGGTCACCGGCAACGACCACCCCAACGGCGAGTACGTGAAGCAGGGCCGGGCGCTCTGCACCCGGACGGTCCCCGGGGCCCGTTTGCTCCCGACGCCGGAGAGGGGTAGTGTTTCCTAGTCGCTCGGCAGGGAGCACCGGACACGCATCGGCGCGGACGGTCCCGGAGCGGCCAATCCCTTGAATCACCACTTCCGGTTCGTGCCGGTCGTTTCGCTTTTACGCGTCTCGGCTCGGTGCTTATTCGGCGTACGCTGTTTATCGGATTGCGGCCGGATTCGCTTTTCGGAGCGGGGATCGGCTAGAGTTTGAAACGTCGGACGGGGCGTCAAGCCGCAGAAGACACCGGCGAGTTGGATGACGAAGCCCCGGAAAACGGAGCGGAAAACATCTGATAAGCTGGAAACACGAAAGAACGAAGCGCCCGGAGGGCCCGCTGGAAGGCGGTCCGAAGGAAGCGTCCGTTCCTTGAGAACTCAACAGCG
>NZ_JBHZCN010000162.1:0-14291 GCF_042755465.1 Kitasatospora sp. NPDC059160
CGGCCCCCGCGCCGGGCGCCCGAAGAGCAGCAGAGGGCCGCCGCGAGCGCCCGGAGAAGAGAGCGGAAGGGGGAGAACCCACCCCTTGCCACTCTCAACATATAGCGCAAGGGGGGTCTTGCGGCAAGGCCCCCTGGATGGCGCACAATCGCAGGCCTCAGATCGGAGCTGATGCCATGAACCCCCCGACCACCAGCGCTTTCGACCTCCCCGAGCGGTTGTCCGCCAAGGCCGACCCGGCGCTCGTCGCGGCCGACGAGCGGCACTTCGCGGCGATCGCGGAGAGCCTGGAGCAGGTGATCGCCGAACTCTCCGACCAGCTCGACGTCGTGCGGCGCGCTCCGGGGGGTGCCGGGCAGGCGGCGATGGACCGCGACATCGAGGTGTACCGGCTGAGCGGCCGGCTGCGCGCCCTGCGCCGCTACGGTCTGGACCTGTGCCTGGGGCGCATCGTCGCCGAGGAGGGTGCCGAGCCGCTGTACATCGGCCGGCTCGGGCTGACCGACAGCGAGGGCCGGCGGCTGCTGGTCGACTGGCGCTCGCCCGCCGCCGAGCCGTTCTTCGCGGCGACCCACGCGGACCCGATGGGCCTGGCGAGCCGCCGTCGCTACCGCTGGACCCGCGGCCGGATCTCCGACTACTGGGACGAGGTGTTCACTGCGGAGGGCCTCGCCGGGCACGCCGCGCTGGACGACCAGTCCGCCTTCATCGCCAGCCTGGGCGGCAACCGCTCGGCCCGGATGCGGGATGTGCTGGCCACCATCCAGGCCGACCAGGACGCGATCATCCGGGCCGGCTCGCGCGGCGCCCTGGTGGTCGACGGCGGCCCGGGCACCGGCAAGACCGTGGTGGCCCTGCACCGCTCCGCCTACCTGCTGTACGCCGACCCCCGCCTCGGCCACCGCCGCGGCGGAGTGCTGTTCGTCGGCCCGCACCAGCCCTACCTGAACTACGTCGCCGACGTCCTGCCCAGCCTCGGCGAGGAGGGTGTGCGCACCTGCACCCTGCGGGACCTGGTGCCCGAGGGCGCGGATGCGCCGGAGGAGGCGGACCGGGAGGTGGCGCGGCTCAAGTCCTCGGTGGAGCTGGTGCGGGCGATCGACAAGGCCGTCCGGATCTACGAGGAGCCGCCGGTCGAGGAGCTGCTGGTCGGCACTCCCTGGGCGGACCTGCGGTTGAGCGCCGCGGACTGGGCCGAGGCCTTCGACGCCCCGGATCCGGGCACCCCGCACAACGAGGCGCGCGAGCAGATCTGGGACGAACTGGTGGCGATCCTGCTGGACAGGCTGGAGCAGGACGACGAGGAGGAGGTCTCGCCCGAGCAGTTCCGCCGCGCGCTGCGGCAGGACCGGGAACTGGTCGGCACGCTCAACCGGGCGTGGCCGCTGCTGGAGGCGGCGGAGCTGGTCGGCGACCTCTGGTCGGTGCCCGCCTACCTGCGGATGTGCGCGCCGCACCTCACCCCGGAGGAGGTCCGTGCGCTCCAGCGCAAGCACGCCCCGCAGGCATGGACGGTCTCCGACCTGCCGCTCCTGGACGCGGCCCGCCAGCGGCTCGGGGACCGCGAGGAGACCTTGCGCCGGCAGCGTCGGCGTGCCTCGGCGGCCGCCGAGCGCGAGCGGATGGCGGACGTGATCGGCGACTTGATCCAGGCCGACGACGACGGTGAGGGCGTGGTGACGATGCTGCGCGGCCGGGACCTCCAGGACACCCTGGTCGACGAGGACGCGCTGCCCGCCGCCGCCGCGGAGCCGCTCGCGGGCCCGTTCGCCCACATCGTGGTGGACGAGGCCCAGGAGCTGACCGACGCCCAGTGGCAGATGCTGCTGCAGCGCTGCCCGTCCCGGAGCTTCACCATCGTCGGGGACCGGGCCCAGGCCAGGCACGGCTTCGCCGAGTCGTGGCAGGAGAGGCTCGACCGGGTCGGCTTCGACCGCACCACGATGGCCTCGCTGAGCATCAACTACCGCACGCCGGCCGAGGTGATGGCGGAGGCCGAGCCGGTCGTCCGGGCGGCGCTGCCGGACGCCAACGTGCCGACCTCGGTGCGCAGCAGCGGCCTTCCGGTGCGGCACGGTGCGGTGGCGGAGCTGTCGGCCGTGGTGGATTCCTGGCTCGCCGAGCACGACGAGGGCGTCGCCTGCGTCATCGGCGATCCGGGGTTCCGGGAGCGGGCGCGGGTCCGTTCGCTCACCCCGGAGTTGGCCAAGGGGCTGGAGTTCGACCTGGTGGTCCTGGTCGACCCGGAGGCGTTCGGTGACGGTGTCGAGGGTGCGGTCGACCGTTACGTCGCGATGACCAGGGCGACCCGTGAGCTCGTCGTCCTCCGGAGCCGCCCCTAGCCTCCGGGGCCGCCCCTAGCCTGCGGGGTCGCCCGTAGCCTCCGGGGCCGTACCGGCCGAAGGGGCCCGGCGCATCCGCGCCGGGCCCCTCGACGGCCTTGCCCCACAGGTCAGTTGTGGGCGTGCAGGTCCGCGTTCAGGCCGCCCCAGGAGCCGGAGCGGGCGATGACCTCGACCGCGCCGGTCTGCGAGTTGCGGCGGAACAGCAGGTTGTCCTGGCCGGACAGCTCGACGGCCTTGGCCACCGTGCCGTCCGGGGTGGTGACCCGGGTGCCGGCGGTGACGTACAGGCCGGCCTCGACGACGCAGTCGCTGCCGAGCGAGATGCCGATGCCCGCGTTGGCGCCGAGCAGGCAGCGCTCGCCGACGGAGACGACCTGCTTGCCGCCGCCGGACAGGGTGCCCATGATCGAGGCGCCGCCGCCGATGTCGCTGTGGTCGCCGACGACGACGCCCGCGCTGATCCGGCCCTCGACCATCGAGGTGCCGAGGGTGCCGGCGTTGAAGTTGACGAAGCCCTCGTGCATCACGGTGGTGCCGGCGGCGAGGTGGGCGCCGAGCCGGACGCGGTCGGCGTGGGCGATGCGCACACCGCCGGGGGCGACGTAGTCGGTCATCCGCGGGAACTTGTCGATCCCGTAGACGGCCAGCTGGCCGCCCTGGGCGCGGACGGCGAGGCGGGCCTGCTCGACCCGGTCGACCGGGACGGGGCCGATGCTGGTCCAGGCGACGTTGGCGAGCAGGCCGAAGATGCCGTCCAGGTTCTGGCCGTGCGGCCGGACCAGCCGGTGGCTGAGCAGGTGCAGGCGCAGGTACACGTCGTGGGTGTCGAGCGGCTTCTCGTCGAGCGAGGCGATGGTGGTGCGCACGGCGACCACCTCGACGCCGCGGCGGGCGTCGGCGCGCAGCGCTTCGGCGGCGCCGGCGCCGAGCTCGGCCTCGGCCTGCTCGGAGGTCAGGCGCACGGTGCCGGCCGGGCCGGGCTCGGCGGCCAGGGCGGGGGCGGGGTACCAGGTGTCGAGGACGGTGCCGTCGGCGGCGATGGTGGCCAGACCGGTGGCCACGGCGCCGGTCGCCGGGGTGGTGGATTCGGGCGAGGTGGATTCAGCAGTCACACCGTGCACGTTAACCAATGGGGGGCCCGGCTGCCGAACACGCCCATCGTCCGGACAGGCGGGCGGACCCGCAGGCCAGCGCCGCGCGGGGTGGGAAAACCCGGTGCCCGGACGTCTCCCGCTGGGCAATACTCGGCCGGGTGTTCATGTCGATTTCCACTACCGGCAGCGCCGAGAGCCCGGCGACGGATCTCGGGTTCCTGCTGCACAAGCATCCCGGCAAGGTCCAGCGGTTCACGACGTCGCACGGTGCGGCCCACGTCTTCTACCCCCGGGCGGACGACGAGGCCTGCACCGCGGCGCTGCTGCTGGACATCGACCCGATCGCGCTGGTCCGCAAGGGCCGGGGCGACGGCAGGGGGCGCGGCGGCTCGCCCGACTTCGCGCTCTCCCAGTACGTCAACGACCGCCCGTACGCGGCGTCCTCGCTGCTCGCGGTGGCGTTGCGGACGGTGTTCCGGTCGGCGATGAAGGGCGACTGCCCGGCCCGTCCGGAGCTGCCGGCGCTGGTCCGCCCGCTGCGGATCGAGCTGCCCGCGGTGCCCGCGAACGGTGCGGGCGAGGGTGGCGGTCCGGCGATGGTGGCCCGGCTGTTCGAGCCGCTGGGCTGGCGGGTGGAGGCGACGGCGGTCCCGCTGGACGAGGCCTTCCCGGAGTGGGGCGAGTCCCGCTACGTGCGGGTCGTGCTCGCCTCGGAGTCGGTGCGGCTGGCCGAGGCGCTCCAGCAGCTGTACGTGCTGCTGCCGGTGCTGGACGGTGCGAAGCACTACTGGGTCGCCCCGGACGAGGTGGACAAGCTGCTCGCCGCCGGTGAGGGCTGGCTGGCGGCGCACCCGGAGCGCGCGTTGATCGCCCGCCGCTACCTGTCCCGGCGCTGGTCGCTGACCCGGGCCGCGATGGAGCGGCTGGAGCTGGCCCGGCTGGCCGAGGCGGACGACCGCGAGGTCGAGGAGATCGACAACGCGGTCGACGACCGGCCCGAGGAGGAGGGGCGGGAGGCCGCCGGGCCCGCCCCGGACGGGCAGGAGGACCGGCACGAGCCCCGGCCGCCGTCCCTCGCCGAGCGGCGCCGCGCCGCGATCCTGGCCGCCCTGCGCGACGGCGGCGCCGCCCGGGTCGCCGATCTCGGCTGCGGCCAGGGCGAGTTGATCGGTGAGTTGATGAAGGACGCCCGGTTCACCGAGATCCTCGGGGTGGACGTGTCGGCGCGGGCGTTGCAGGCGGCGAAGCGCCGGCTGCACCTGGAGCGGTTGCCCGAGCGGCTGGCGGCGCGGGTGACGCTGGCGCAGGGTGCGCTGACGTACACCGATGCCCGGTTGAAGGGGTACGACGCGGCGGTGCTGTGCGAGGTGATCGAGCACCTGGACCTGCCGCGGCTGCCGGCCCTGGAGTACGCGGTGTTCGGGGCGGCCCGCCCGAGGACGGTGGTCGTCACCACGCCCAACGTCGAGTACAACGTCCGGTGGGAGAGCCTGCCGGCGGGCCGGGCCCGGCACGCCGACCACCGCTTCGAGTGGTCGCGCGCCGAGTTCGGCGCCTGGGCGGGGAAGGTCGCGGCGGCGTACGGCTACACGGTGGAGCTGCGCCCGGTCGGCCCGGAGGACCCGGAGGTCGGCCCGCCGACCCAGCTCGCCCTGTTCCGCACCGCCGCCGACGCCACCGATGCCGCCACGACCACCGCCACGCCCGGAGGAGGCGAGACCCGATGACCGAGGACGCGACCCCCACCCCCGACGAGGCCCCCGCCTCCGACCAGGCCCTCGACCACACCCCCGACGAGACCCCCACCCCCGACGAGACTGCCACCCCCGACCAGCCCCCCGCCCCCCGCCGCCTGCCCGTCACCGACGTCTCCCTCGTCGTCCTGATCGGCACCAGCGGCGCGGGCAAGTCCAGCTTCGCCCGCCGCCACTTCCTGCCCACCCAGGTGGTCTCCTCCGACTTCTGCCGCGGCCTGGTGTCCGACGACGAGAACGACCAGTCGGCGTCCGCCGAGGCCTTCGACCTCCTGCACTACATCGTCGGCAAGCGCCTGGCGGCCGGGCGCCTCACCGTGGTGGACGCGACCAACGTGCAGCCGGAGGCCCGCCGTCAGCTGGTGGCGATCGCCCGGGCGCACGACGTGCTGCCGATCGCGATCGTGCTGGACGTCCCGCCGGGGGTGTGTGCCGAGCGCAACCGCGCCCGCCCGGACCGCCAGTTGCCCGCCCACGTCGTCCCGCGCCAGCACCGCGAGCTGCGCAGGTCCCTCAAGGGCCTGGAGCGCGAGGGTTTCCGCAAGGTGCACGTGCTGCGCGGCGAGGCCGAGGTGGCGGCCGCCGTGATCGAGCCGGAGAAGCGCTACAACGACCTGCGCCACCTCACCGGCCCGTTCGACGTCGTCGGCGACATCCACGGCTGCCGTTCCGAGCTGGAGACCCTGCTGACCCGCCTCGGCTACACGCTGGCCCGGGACGCCGGGGGCCGCCCGGTGGACGCCGTCCACCCGCGGGGCCGCACGGCCGTGTTCGTCGGCGACCTGGTCGACCGCGGCCCGGACACCCCGGGTGTGCTGCGCCTGGTGATGGGCATGGTGGCGGCCGGTCACGCGATCTGCGTGCCGGGCAACCACGAGAACAAGCTGGGCCGGGCGATGGACGGCAAGAAGGTCACCGTCTCGCACGGCCTCCAGGAGTCGCTGGACCAACTGGCCGGGGAGAGCGAGGAGTTCCGGGCCGAGGTGCGGGCCTTCATGCGCGGCCTGGTCAGCCACTACCTGCTGGACGGCGGCGCCCTGGTGGTCTGCCACGCCGGCCTGCCGGAGCGCTACCACGGCCGCGCCTCCGGCCGGGTGCGCTCGCACGCGCTGTACGGGGAGACCACCGGCGAGACCGACGAGTACGGCCTGCCGGTGCGCTACCCGTGGGCGGAGGAGTACCGGGGCCGGGCGCTGGTGGTCTACGGCCACACCCCGGTGCCGAGCGCGAGCTTCCTCAACAACACCATCTGCCTGGACACCGGCTGCGTCTTCGGCGGCAGCCTGACCGCGCTGCGCTACCCGGAGCGCGAGCTGGTGAGCGTCGACGCGGAGCGGGAGTGGTACGCCCCGGTGCGTCCGCTGCGGACCGACGCGCCGGGCGCCCGGGAGGGCCGTCCGCTGGACCTCGCCGACGTGGCGGGGCGCCGGGTGGTGGAGACCGCCCTGCACGGCCGGGTGGCGGTGCGGGAGGAGAACGCGGCGGCCGCGCTGGAGGTGATGAGCCGCTTCGCGCTGGACCCGCGGCTGCTCGCCTACCTGCCGCCGACCATGGCGCCGAGCCCGACCTCCCGCCGGGAGGGCTACCTGGAGCACCCGGAGGAGGCCTTCGCCGCCTACCGCGCGGACGGGGTCCGGCACCTGGTGTGCGAGGAGAAGCACATGGGCTCGCGCGCGGTGCTGCTGGTCGCCCGGGACACCGCCGCGCTGGAGCGGCGCTTCGGGGTGGCCGGTCCGGGGGCGATCTGGACCAGGACCGGGCGGGCCTTCCTCGACGACGAGGAGCTGACCGGCGCGGTGCTCGGCAGGGTCCGGGCGGCGGCCGAACGGTCGGGCCTGTTCGAGGAGTTGGGCAGTGACTGGCTGCTGCTGGACGCCGAGCTGATGCCGTGGTCGTTGAAGGCGGTGGAGCTGCTGCGCCGCCAGTACGCCGCGGTCGGCGCGGCGGCCGGCGCCGCCCTGCCGGAGGTGCTGTCGGCGCTGGAGCAGGCGGCCGCGCGCGGGCTGGAGCTCGGCGGGCTGACCGCCCGCCAGCGCCGCCGCGCCGCCGACGCCCGGGCGTTCACCGAGGCCTACCGGCGCTACTGCTGGCCGACCGAGGGCCTGTCGGGCATCCGGCTGGCGCCGTTCCAGCTGCTGGCCGCGGAGGGGGCGAACCTGGCGGTGCGCCCGCACGACGAGCACCTGGCCCTGATCGACCGCCTGGTCGCGGCCGACGCCGAGGCGGCTGACCAGGCTGCCGGCGAGGCCGCCGACGGGGCCGCCGGCGACCGGGTGGCGCCGGTGCTGCACCGCACCGGCCGGGTCCTGGTGGACACCGGGGACGAGGCCTCGGTGGCGGCCGCCACCGCCTGGTGGGAGGAGCTGACGGCGGCGGGCGGCGAGGGCATGGTGGTCAAGCCGCTGGCCTCGGTGGTGCGGACGGTGCGGGGCGAGGGCCGTCCGGGCGGCCTGGTGCAGCCGGGTGTGAAGGTCCGCGGGCGGGAGTACCTGCGGATCGTCTACGGCCCGGACTACACCGAGCACCTGGAGCGGCTGCGGATGCGCTCGCTGGGCCACAAGCGGTCGCTGGCGCTGCGTGAGTACGCGCTGGGCCTGGAGGCGCTGGACCGGCTGGCGGCGGGGGAGCCGCTGTGGCGGGTGCACGAGGCGGTGTTCGCGGTGCTGGCCCTGGAGTCCGAGCCGGTCGACCCGCGCCTGTAGGACCGCGCCGGTGGAACCGCCGGTAGGACCGCGCCGGTAGGGCCGCGGGACCGGGCACGGGAGGGGAAGTCCCACCGGGGGCTTCCCCTCCTTCACCGCCAGTCTGTATAGAAATTCCGAGCATCGTATACACTTGCCACTTTCCCCCAAGCCCCGTCACCCCAGGAGCCCGGCATGGCCTTCAACCTCCGGAACAGGCACTTCCTCAAGGAGCTCGATTTCACGCCCCATGAGTTCCGCTTCCTGGTGGACCTCGCGGCCGCGCTCAAGGCCGCCAAGTATGCGGGCACCGAGCAGCCCCGGCTGCGGGGGAAGAACATCGCGCTGATCTTCGAGAAGACCTCCACCCGCACCCGCTGCGCCTTCGAGGTGGCCGCGCACGACCAGGGTGCCACCACCACCTACCTGGACCCGTCCGGTTCGCAGATGGGCCACAAGGAGTCCGTCAAGGACACCGCCCGGGTGCTCGGCCGGATGTTCGACGGGATCGAGTACCGGGGTCACGGCCAGGAGATCGTCGAGGAGCTGGCCGAGCACGCCGGCGTCCCGGTCTGGAACGGTCTGACCGACGAGTGGCACCCCACCCAGATGCTGGCCGACGTGCTGACCGTCACCGAGCACACCGCGAAGCCGCTCACCGAGGTCGCCCTCGCCTACCTCGGCGACGCCCGCTCCAACATGGGCAACTCGCTGCTGGTCACCGGCGCCCTGCTGGGCATGGACGTCCGGATCGTCGCCCCGCGCGCCCTGTGGCCCGCCGAGGACGTGCAGAAGGCGGCGCAGGAGCTGGCCGGGCGCACCGGTGCCCGGATCACGCTGACCGAGGACGTGGCGGAGGGCGTGGCCGGCGCCGACTTCCTCTACACCGACGTCTGGGTGTCGATGGGCGAGCCCAAGGAGGTGTGGGCCGAGCGGATCGCGCTGCTCAGGCCGTACCAGGTGTCCATGGACACCGTCCGGGCCACCGGCAACCCGAACGTGAAGTTCCTGCACTGCCTGCCCGCCTTCCACGACCTCGGCACCGTGGTCGGGCGGCAGATGTACGAGGCGACCGGGATGACCGAGCTGGAGTGCACCGACGAGCTGTTCGAGTCGGCGCACTCCATCGTGTTCGACCAGGCCGAGAACCGCCTGCACACCATCAAGGCCGTCCTGGTCGCCACCCTGGGGTCGTGAGGGGCGGGCGCTACCGCTCCAGCTTGACGCAGCCCACCCGGTCGCCCGCCGCGTGCGGGCCGGCCGGGGTGCCCGCGTGCAGCACCAGCGAGCGCGCCTCGCCGGGCCGCGGCTGCCAGTCGACCGCGGTCGTGGCGGTGCCCGCGCCCCCGGCGTCGGTGCGCAGCACCAGCCGCAGCTCGTTGCGCTCGTTGGCGTACGCCGGGTCGGTGGACGGCTGCACCGGGTCGACCGCGTCCTGGTAGTGCGGCCCGGAGGCGGCCGGGTCGGCCCCGCAGGTGCCGGTGTGCAGGTGCACCGGGAACGTGTGGTCGGGGGCGAGGCCGGTGGCCGTCAGGGTGAGCACCGTGCGCCCGGGCTCCGAGCGGTCGGTGACGATCCGGGCGTGCGAGCCGTACGGGACCAGGTCCTGGGCGTAGCTGATCGCGGCCGGCGGGACGAAGGCGGTCGCCGGGTCGAAGGCCGCCTCCACGACGGAGACCGGTGGGGCGGCGGGGGCGAGCAGGGCCAGCGGCAGCAGGGCGGCGGCGAGCGGAGCGGGCATCGGTCGGGGCCTTCCACGGGCAGGGCGACGGTCACCCTGCTAACGCGGCCGGGCCGCCGGGGACACCCGCGGGGTTCGGCCGCGCGGGGGCCCGGTCGGTCGTGGGGCCGCTGACCGGCCGCTGACCTGCGTCGAAACGCACCGGGGCATGCCTGCGGTGGTGATCGCGGCGGCATGCACTATGGTTTATCTCGACATCGAGATAACTGCCCCTTACGATATATCTCGACATCAAGATACTTGCCGAGAGGCGCTCGCCGGCGATGCGGCAAGGTAAGCCTAAGTAAGGCTGACCTTACCAGCGTGGCGGCCGGATATCGCACGAAGCACCCAGAAGGAGTCAGTCGTGTCCGCGAACAGCTTCGACGCCCGCAGCTCGCTGCAGGTGGGCGACGAGTCGTACGAGATCTTCAAGCTCTCCGCCGTCGAGGGTTCCGAGCGGCTGCCCTACAGCCTCAAGGTGCTGCTGGAGAACCTGCTCCGCACGGAGGACGGCGCGAACATCACCGCCGACCACATCCGCGCGCTCGGCGCCTGGGATGAGAACGCCCAGCCGAGCCAGGAGATCCAGTTCACGCCCGCGCGCGTGATCATGCAGGACTTCACCGGCGTCCCCTGCGTGGTCGACCTGGCCACCATGCGCGAGGCCGTCAAGGAGCTGGGCGGCGACCCGGCCAAGATCAACCCGCTGGCCCCGGCCGAGCTGGTCATCGACCACTCGGTCATCGCCGACAAGTTCGGCACCAAGGACGCGTTCACCCAGAACGTCGAGATCGAGTACGGCCGCAACAAGGAGCGCTACCAGTTCCTGCGCTGGGGCCAGACCGCCTTCGACGAGTTCAAGGTCGTCCCGCCGGGCACCGGCATCGTCCACCAGGTGAACATCGAGCACCTGGCCCGCACCGTCATGGTCCGCGGCGGCCAGGCCTACCCGGACACCTGCGTCGGCACCGACTCGCACACCACCATGGTCAACGGCCTGGGCGTGCTGGGCTGGGGCGTCGGCGGCATCGAGGCCGAGGCCGCGATGCTCGGCCAGCCGGTCTCCATGCTGATCCCGCGCGTCGTCGGCTTCAAGCTGACCGGCGAGCTGCCGGCCGGCACCACCGCCACCGACCTGGTGCTCACCATCACCGAGATGCTGCGCAAGCACGGTGTGGTCGGCAAGTTCGTCGAGTTCTACGGCGACGGCATCGGCTCCATCCCGCTGGCCAACCGCGCCACCATCGGCAACATGTCGCCGGAGTTCGGCTCGACCTGCGCGATCTTCCCGATCGACGCCGAGACCATCAACTACCTCAAGCTCACCGGCCGCGACGAGCAGCAGCTCGCCCTGGTCGAGGCGTACGCCAAGGAGCAGGGTCTCTGGCACAACCCGGCGCACGAGCCGGCCTACTCGGAGTACCTGGAGCTGGACGTCTCCACCGTCGTCCCGTCGATCTCCGGCCCGAAGCGCCCGCAGGACCGCGTGATCCTGGCCGAGGCCGCCGAGCGGTTCGCCGAGGCGCTGCCGACCTACTCCGCCGAGGCCTCGAAGCCGACCGCCGTCACCGCCCCCGACGGCTCGACCTACGAGATCGACAACGGCGCGGTCGTGATCGCCTCGATCACCTCCTGCACCAACACCTCCAACCCCTCCGTCATGCTGGGCGCCGCCCTGCTGGCGAAGAAGGCCGTGGAGAAGGGCCTGTCGGTCAAGCCCTGGGTCAAGACCACCCTGGCGCCCGGCTCCAAGGTCGTCATGGACTACTACGAGAAGGCCGGCCTGCTCCCGTACATGGAGAAGCTGGGCTTCAACCTGGTCGGCTACGGCTGCGTCACCTGCATCGGCAACTCGGGCCCGCTGCCCGAGGAGGTCTCGGCCGCCGTCAACGAGTCCGACCTCGCGGTCGTCTCGGTGCTCTCGGGCAACCGCAACTTCGAGGGCCGGATCAACCCCGACGTCAAGATGAACTACCTGGCCTCCCCGCCGCTGGTGGTCGCCTACGCCCTCGCCGGCAACATGAACATCGACATCACCAAGGACGCCCTGGGCCAGGACGCCGACGGCAACGACGTCTTCCTCGCCGACATCTGGCCGACCGAGCAGGAGGTCGCCGACACCGTCGCCGGCTCCATCGACGAGGCGATGTTCGACAAGGGCTACCAGGACGTCTTCGCCGGTGACCACCGCTGGCAGTCGCTCCCGGTCCCGACCGGCAACACCTTCGAGTGGGACGCCGAGTCCACCTACGTCCGCAAGCCCCCGTACTTCGAGGGCATGGCCAAGACCCCGAGCCCGGTGACCGACATCGCCGGCGCCCGCGTCCTGGCCAAGCTGGGCGACTCGGTCACCACCGACCACATCTCCCCGGCCGGCAACATCAAGCCGGGCACCCCGGCGGCGCAGTACCTGACCGCCAACGGCGTCGAGAAGCGTGACTTCAACTCCTACGGCTCGCGCCGTGGCAACCACGAGGTCATGATCCGCGGCACCTTCGCCAACATCCGTCTGCGCAACCAGATCGCGCCGGGCACCGAGGGCGGCTACACCCGCGACTTCACCCAGGCCGACGCCCCGGTGTCGTTCATCTACGACGCCTCGCAGAACTACCAGGCCGCCGGCGTCCCGCTGGTCGTCCTGGCGGGCAAGGAGTACGGCTCCGGCTCGTCCCGCGACTGGGCCGCCAAGGGCACCGCGCTGCTCGGCGTCAAGGCCGTCATCGCCGAGTCCTACGAGCGCATCCACCGCTCGAACCTGATCGGCATGGGCGTCCTGCCGCTGCAGTTCCCGGAGGGCGAGAACGCCGAGTCCCTCGGCCTGACCGGCGAGGAGACCTTCTCCTTCACCGGCGTGACCGAGCTCAACGAGGGCCGCACCCCGAAGACCGTCAAGGTCAAGGCGGTCGGCGCGGACGGGACCGGCAAGGAGTTCGACGCGGTCGTCCGCATCGACACCCCCGGCGAGGCGGACTACTACCGCAACGGCGGCATCCTGCAGTACGTGCTGCGCTCGCTCATCGGCTGAGCCCGGGTGAGTGACTGAGGGGGCCGGACCGCACACCGCGGTCCGGCCCCTTTTGCATACCGCGCCGGAAGCGGACGTCCTCTTGTGCGTTCCCCGGTCCATGGACTAAACCTCTGTGCCATCTGGTCCAGACCATTTGACGCCGCCTCAGAGAACGGGTCCGGTATGCCCACTCGCGCCTCAGCGCTGCTCGCCGCCACCACCGTCGCCGCCCTGCTCGTCGCCCCCACCGCCGCGAACGCCGCGGAGAGCGGCCACCACGGGCCCGCCCTGAAGGGCCAGCGGGTCGGCTACTTGACCCAGTGGGGCGCCGACAGCTCCGCCAAGCGCGTCCAGGACTCCGGCCAGGCCGCCAGGCTGACCGTGATCAACTACGCCTTCGGCAACGTCTCCGCGGACGGCACCTGCTTCGAGAGCAACGACTCCGGCCAGGGAGACGCCCACAACGACTACCAACGCGCCTTCTCCGCCGCCGAGTCGGTGGACGGCGTCGCCGACGCCCCCGGCCAGCGGCTCAAGGGCCACCTCAACCAGCTGCGCAAGCTCAAGGCGAAGAACCCGCAGCTGCGCACCGTCATCTCACTGGGCGGCTGGAGCTGGTCCAAGTACTTCTCGGACGCGGCCGCCACCGACTCCGCCCGCAAGAAGTTCGTCTCCTCCTGCATCGACCTCTACCTCAAGGGCGACCTGCCGGTCCTGCCCGGCTCCCCGGAGGGCGGCGCGGGCGCGGCCGCCGGCGTCTTCGACGGCATCGACATCGACTGGGAGTACCCGGGCGGCGGCGGGGACGCCGGCAACGTGGTCCGCCCCGAGGACGGCCGCAACTACACCCTGCTGATGGCCGAGTTCCGCCGCCAGCTCGACGCGCTGAGCGGCCGGAAGGGCAAGCACTACCTGCTCACCGCCGCGGTCGCCGCCAACGAGACGGTCGCGGACCGGCTCGAACTGCCCGAGCTGAGCCGGTCGGTGGACTGGCTCAACCTGATGGCCTACGACCTGCACGGCCCCTGGGAGGGCAAGGGCCCGACCGACCACCAGGCCAACCTCTACTCGGACCCCGCCGACCCGGACGTCCGGCAGCGCAGCGCGGACGCCGCCGCCACCCACTACCAGGAGCGCGGCCTGCCCTCCCGGCAGCTCGTCCTCGGCGCCCCGCTGTACGGCCACGGCTGGACGGGCGTCGCCCCCGGCGAGCGCGGCGGCCTCCACCAGAGCGCCACCGCCGCCGCCCCGGACCACTCCTACGCCGAGCTCAACGCGCTGCCCGGCAAGGTGTACGTGGACCGCGACCACGGCGCGTCCTGGAAGTACGACGGCTCCACCTTCTACAGCTACGACACCGCCGAGGTGCTCACCGAGAAGGCCCGCTACGCGCGCTGGAACGACCTGGCCGGGGTGATGGTCTGGTCCCTGGACGGCGACGACGCCAAGGGCAGCGCGATCGCCGCCCTCGACCGCGGCCTGCGCCGGGACTGACCCCCGGGGGCCGACCTCCGGGACCGCCGCCCGGGACCGACCCGGCCGGGGCCGGTCCCGGCGCCGACCGGTACGTTGGAGGGGCCCGCCGGCACGCGGGGGGGGGGGCCCGCCGCCGTGGGGGGAGGGCGGGGCGGAGGCGGGGGGGGGCAGGGGGCGGGCCCGGGGGTGCCCGCGCGACCGCCCCACCCCG
>NZ_JBHZCN010000163.1:0-14270 GCF_042755465.1 Kitasatospora sp. NPDC059160
CGTCCAGTACGAGGCCGACTCGGGCGCACGCCCAGCCGGGCGCCCAACGCCGCGCGCTGATCTGCCAAGATCCGCCGGACAGGCCCTAGGCCCGGAGGGACGTCCTGCCGCCCGGGTCCGGCCCGGCCCGGCCCGTCAGCCCGCCGCGCCGAGGAAGCTCTCCCAGCCGCCGGACGGCGCCTGGCCGACGTTGAGGGTGCGCAGCTTGCGCAGGGTCGACTGGTCCTGCACCTCCAGCCATTCGACCAGCTGCTTGAAGGAGACCAGCCGGACGTCGGGCTTGCCCGCGATCGACTTGAGGGCCTCCTCGACGGCGTCCATGTAGATGCCGCCGTTCCACTGCTCGAAGTGGTTGCCGACGAAGAACGGCGCGCGGTTGCTGTTGTAGGCGCGGTCGAACCCGGCCAGGTAGGAGTTGGTCGCCTGGGTGCGCCAGTCGTTGTACTTGGACGGGTCGCCCTTGGTGCTGCCGCTGGACTGGTTGGCCAGGATGTTGTAGTCCATCGACAGGACCTGGAAGGTGTGTCCGGGGAAGGGTATGGACTGGAGCGGGAAGTCCCAGATCTTGCCGTCCTGCACCTTCTGCGGCCATATCTGCAGCCCGCCGGAGGAGCTCGCGTCGTACTTCCAGCCCAGCTTCGCGATGGTCGGCAGCAGCGCCTTCTGGCCCTCCAGGCACGGGGTGCGGCCGCCGATGAGCTCCTTCTTGTAGTCGAAGGGCAGCGGGTCGACGTCGGTGAAGCCGGTGTTGGTCCGCCACTGGGTGACGAAGGAGACCGCCTGGTCGATCTCGCTCTGCCAGTCGTCCGGGGTCCACATGTTGACCCCGTTCTTGTCCGGGCGGCTGGAGCAGAAGTGCCCGTTGAAGTGGGTGCCTATCTCGTGCCCGGCGAGCCAGGCCTGGCTGATCAGCTTGAGGGTGCTCTTGACCGCGCCGTCCGACAGGTACGGGATGTCGGAGGCGCCGACCGCGTGCTTCGGCGGGTGGTACAGCTGCGACTTGCCCTTGGGCAGGGCGTAGATGCCGGAGAGGAAGAAGGTCATGGTGGCCTTGTACTGCTCCGCCAGCTTGAGGAAGCGGGGGAACTGGCCGTCGTCGGTGCCGCCCGCGCCGTCCCAGGAGAAGACCACGAACTGCGGCGGGCGCTCGCCCGGCTTGAGCTTCTCGGGCTTGGGCTGGTTCGGCTGCGGACCGGTGTCCGCGTTGGACCCGTCGCCGATCGGGGCGCCCTTGGGCACCACCGCCTGGGTCGGGTCGGTGGTGCCGCTCTGGCCGGCGTTGGCGTTGCCGCCGGAGGAAGGTGAGCTGGAGTTCTGCCCCGAACCGGATCCGCCGCTGGAACAGGCCGAGACCGCGCCGAGGGCCGCGGTCGCGGCGGTCGCACTGAGCACCGTCCTGCGCGAGATGCTGGTCATGGTCTCCCCTGGGTGCCGATCGGCCGGTGGTGAGGGCGGTCCGGGCCGCACCGGTCAAATCGGGCAATTGATGAATATTCCGCCGTTAGCATGTCATGTCGCCGCAGCGGCTTCCAAGGTCGCCGGGCTTCGACGACAGTGAACACGCCGGGGGCGCCCGGCCGGGCTGCAGGAATTCGTCGTCTGTTGCGGTCCTGTGACGCTTCGCATCGCGTGCCGTCACGGGAGTACGGTACCGCCGCTCGGCCGACACCGGTCAGAGTTCGTCAGCGCTCGTCGGGGGCTTCGCCCGGAAGGGACAATTGTGCTCCTGGCAGCCCCCCGCGGCCCGGCCATGCCCCGGCCATGGCTCGGCCCGGCCCGGGCGCGTCCGCACGTCGTCGGACGCCACCGGTCGTTCCGGGAACGGCTCAGAGCACGGCCAGCCGCCGGTGGCGGCGCACTACCCGCGCGATCGCGGTGCTGACGGCGGTGGCCGCCGCGCAGGAGACCGCCAGGCTCAGCCAGGCGGTGTTGAACCAGTGGCTGTTCAGCCAGCCCAGCGTCACGATGTACGCGGCCCAGACCAGCGCCGCCAGCGCCGACCAGTGCAGGAAGCGGTGCGGGTGGGCGGGGGAGTGGCCGATGGCCAGGTCCAGGACGGTCCGCCCGGCCGGCACGAACCGTGCGACCACCACCATCGCGGCCGCCCCGGCGTGCGGGCGTTCGAGCAGCGACTGCTGGACCCTGGTCACGCTGGCCGCCAGTTTCGGGCGCCGGGCGAGCCGGCGCTGCAGCAGCGGGGCCCCGCGCCGGGCCAGGTGGAGCAGGAGGACGTCCCCCAGGAAGGAGGCCACCGCCACGCCCAGGCCGAGCAGCACCGGGGCGCCGTTGATCTGAGCCGTCTTGAGCACGGCCAGGATGACCAGCGTGCCGCTCGGGATGAAGGGGAGCAGCGCGTCGCCGAGTACGGCGAAGAGCGCAAGGGCGCAGATCCACGAGGATCCGATCGCCGCCACGAAGTTCAAGGCCCTACTCCCTCCACGCCGCCCTGGTGGAGCAGGTGGCTCTGGGGCCAACGCTAGCGCCTCGACTTTTCATGCCATGAAGCACCCCGGTGCGCCGGAGGTCACAGTGGACGGCCACGGCCTGCGGATCCCGTCCCGGAGAACGGTCCCCGACGTGCTCGAATCTCATTCGAATCTCATCCGGGCCGTCCCGGCACCGCCCTCGGACCACGCCGGACATCCGACGGTCGGTACGGGAACAGCGAGCCCCCGGCCGTGGTTGACGCCGGTCGGCAGCGACCGCCGGGCCGTCCGGGACCCGCGGTCGCCGATGACGCCCGGCTCGGAGCAGAGCCGGACCACGACAGCCAGGAGGCGGACGGCATGACCACCGAGGACCAGCACGAGCACGGAACCGGGCCCGCGGCCGACGAGGCGATCCGGGGCACCGCCCGCGGCACGGCTCCCGCTCCGCTCTCGATCCTCGACCTGGCCACCGTCGGCGTCGGTCACACACCCAGCGAGGCCCTGGCCGCCACCACCGAACTGGCCCGCCGCGCCGAGCAGTGGGGCTACCACCGCTTCTGGGTCGCCGAGCACCACGGCATGCCCGGAGTGGCCAGCTCCACCCCGGCCGTCCTGCTCGCCCACCTCGGGGCCAACACCACCACGCTGCGGCTCGGTTCGGGCGGTGTCATGCTGCCCAACCACGCCCCGCTGGCCATCGCCGAACAGTTCGGCCTGCTGGAGGCCCTGCACCCCGGCCGGATCGACCTCGGCCTCGGCCGCGCCCCCGGCACCGACCAGGCCACCGCCCGGGCGCTGCGCCGCGGCGTCTCCGAGGGCGCGGACGACTTCCCGCTCCAGCTCTCCGAGCTGACCCACTTCCTCGACGGGGACTTCCCCTCCGGCCACCCCTACGAGCGGCTGACCGCCGTGCCCAAGGGCGAGGGCCGCCCGCCGGTGTGGCTGCTCGGTTCCTCCGGTTTCAGCGCCCAGCTGGCGGGCCGCCTCGGCCTCCCCTTCGCCTTCGCCCACCACTTCAGCAGCGCCAACACCGTTCCGGCCCTGGACCTGTACCGGACGTCCTTCCGCCCGTCCGCCGTCCTCGGCGAGCCGTACGCGCTGATCGGCGTGAGCGCCGTCGCCGCCGAGGACGAGCGCGCCGCCCGCCGCCTCGCCCGTTCCGCGGCGCTCGGCATGCTCCGGCTGCGGCGCGGCAACCCCGGCCCGATCCCCACCCCGGAGGAGGCCGAGGAGTACCCGTACAGCCCGGTCGAGGCGGACTTCGTCGACAACTGGCTGGACAACGTGGTGCTGGGCGACCCGGGCCAGGTCGCGGACGGCCTGGAGGCCCTGCGCAAGCGGACCGGCGTGGACGAGCTGATGGTCACCTCGCACATCCACGGCCACGAGACCCGGCTCCGCTCCTACGGGCTGATCGCCGAGGCCTACGGCCTGACGGGACCGGCCTGACGGCGCCGCCCCGGCCCCGCCCCGCCCCGCCCCGGCCTAGCGGCCGCTCGGGGCGGGGCGGCCCTCACGGAGTATCGCCGCGACGAGTTCGGCCTCGCCCGGCCGGGCGAAGTACCAGCCCTGGGCGGTGTCGCAGCCGGTGAGCCGGAGCCGCTCGGCCTGGGCGGCGCTCTCGATGCCCTCGGCGGTGACGGTCAGTCCCAGGGTGTGGGCCAGCTGCACCATGGCGCCGACGATCTGCTCGTCCGCGTCGCTGCGCCGGGACCGGAGCTCCGGGACGGCCGACCGGTCGGCCGCCGTCGCCGCCGTGCCCGCCGTCGTCGCCGCTGCGCTCAGGACCGCGGCCGGGGCCGGGTCCCGGAAGCCCTCGATGAACGTTCCGTCGAGTTTCAGGACGTGCACCGGCAGCCGGGACAGGTAGGCCAGGTTGGAGTAGCCGGTGCCGAAGTCGTCGATCGCGATCCGCACGCCCATGTCGGCGAGCGCCTGCAGGGCCTGCAGCGGGCGGCCGCCGGGGCCGAGCAGGGCGCTCTCGGTGATCTCCAGTTGCAGCAGCCGGGCGGGCAGGCCGGTGCTTTCGAGGGCGCGGGCGACGTCGGCGACGACGTCGGAGTCCCAGATCTGGCGGGCCGCCAGGTTGACGCTCACGAAGGTCTCGGTGTCCGGGAACTCGGTGAGCCACTGCCGGGCCTGGCGGCAGGACTCCTCCAGCACCCACTTGCCGAGCGGCACGATGGCGCCGGACTCCTCGGCGAGCGGGATGAAGCGGTCGGGGGAGAGGGTCCCGTAGCGGGGGTGGCGCCAGCGGACGAGCGCCTCGGCGCCTCGCACCGTGCCGTCGGCCAGGCCGACCAGCGGCTGGTACTCGATGGTGAACTCGCCACGCTCCAGGGCCGGCCGCAGCGCGGTGGCGAGGAGCTGGCGGGTCAGCTGGTGGGCTCCGCGGTCCGGGTCGTAGAGGGTCCAGCGGGCGCGGCCGTCGGCCTTGGACCAGTAGAGGGTGGCGTCGGCGTCCTTGACCAGGTCGGTCGGGGTGGTCTCGTGCACCGACCGTTCGACGACGCCGACGCTGGCGGTGATCACCAGCCGGTGCCCGGCGACGTCGAAGGGACGTTCCAGCAGCTCCAGGATCCGCCCGGCCAAGGCGGTCAGCTGCTCGCTGCCGTCGCTGTCGGGGACCAGGACGGCGAACTCGTCGCCGCCCATCCGGGCCACCAGGTGGGCGTCCTGCCCGGCGGTGTCGGCAGCCTCGGCGGCGTGGGCGGGGCCGGTGAGTCCGCGCTGGAGCCGGGCGGCGACGGCGATCAGCAGCTGGTCGCCGATGTGGTGGCCGAGGGTCTCGTTGATCGCCGCGAAGCCGTCGAGGTCCAGGTAGCAGACGCCCACCCGGCGCACTTCCACCGCGGTTTCCGCGGCTCGGCCGGACCTCTCGGCGGCCGGCAGGCAGGCGGCGTCGAGCCGCTCGAAGAAGGAGGTCCGGTTGGGCAGCCGGGTCAGTGGATCGTGCAGGGCCTGGTACTCCAGGCGGTCCCCGAGCCGGCGCTGCTCGGTGAGGTCCTCGACCAGCGCCAGGGTGTAGAGCGGCTGCCCGGCGGGGTCCCGGATCAACGAGACCGTCACCTTGCTCCAGACCGTGTGGCCCTCGCGGTGCCGGAGCTGCTTCTCCACGCGGAACCGTTCCCGCTCGCCGTGGACGAGCCCGTCGAAGAGCCGGTGCGGCAGGCCTTCCGGGTCGATGATCTCGTGCAGGTGGATGCGGGCCAGCTCGCCGACGCCACGGCCGATCAGGGCGGCGAAGGCGGGGTTGACCTCGATGATCCGGTCCTCGGGGTCGATCAGGGCCATGCCGATGACGGCATCGCAGAAGGCGGCCCGGAAGCGGGACTCGCTGGCCCGGAGGGCCGCCAGCAGTCGGTCGGTCCCGCCGCCCGTCCGGTCGGTGCCGGCCGGTCCGCCCGGGTGCGCACCGTCGGCCAACGGGGCCGAGCAGGTGGGGCAGAGCCGCACCTCCGGGTAGGCGCCGACCGGTGCGGCGAGGCCCACCGGTTCGAGGCCCACCTGATCGAGGCCGACCGGTTGGAGGACCGGCGCGGTGAGGAGGCGGTGGTGGGACGAGCGGTGGTGTGACGATTCCTCGTGTCGCACGCCTGGGTGGTGTGCGTCGGCCCCCTCGTTCTGGCCCGGCACGGCATGCTCCCGTCCGCTGCTGACGCTTGACGATGGTCTGCCTGGCCGGTCGGGATCCCGGCGGCCGGCTCCGCACTCTGTCGGGGCCTCGGGGCCGGTCCGCTGCGGGGCGTCCGCCGTGGGGCGCTGTCGCGCGGGGACCCGGGTGGAGAACAGGGCGCTGCGGCCGATCATAGGCCGCGACGGCAACGCGCCGTGACCGCCGGCAGGGTGATTCGCCCCGTTTGTGATCATGCGTGGTGGAACGTTCGGACGCCCCCGGTACACCTCACATGAGGTGCACCGGGAGCGCGTGCGCCGCTGGCGCGCCCCCGGACGCCGGTTGCGCGCCGGGTGCGGGGTCGGAGTGCGCCCCGGACGGGCCGGGGCGGCGGTCAGGCCAGCTTGGCGGTGAGGGTGATGGTGGTGCCGGTCAGGGCCTGGCTGACCGGGCAGTTGGCCTTCGCGTCCTCGGCGGCCTTCACGAAGCCGGCCTCGTCCAGTCCGGGCACCGCACCGGTGACGGTCAGGTGGATCCCGGTGATGCCGGTGCCGGGCTGGAAGGTGACGTCGGCCTGGGTGTCCAGCGTGGTGGGCGGGTTGCCGGCCTTGGCGAGGCCGTTGGAGAGGGCCATCGAGAAGCAGGCGGAGTGGGCGGCCGCGATGAGTTCCTCGGGGCTGGTCTTGCCGTTGGGCTCCTCGGCGCGGGCCGGCCAGGAGACGGGGTACTCGCCGATCCCGGAGGAGGCGAAGGTCACCTGCCCCTTGCCGTGCAGGAGGTCGCCCTCCCAGGCCGTGCGGGCGGTGCGGGTGGTTGCCACGATCGGTTCCTCCAGTGCTGAGGGACTGCTGAGTCGTCACGTCCGGTCATGCACGCACCAGACTAGGGGAAGCCCCGCCGTGGAGCCGGGTGGCCGCCGGCGCCTCCTCCCGCCGTCCGGATGCTGGACGGTTCCCCGGACGGTGCCGGTCCGGTGCGGGAGCCCTGTTAGATTTGCCGGGGTCCGAGCCCGGCCGCCGTACGGTCGGGTGACCACCCCAGACACCGGGAGCCGCCCCGATGACGGACCAGCCCACGACCCCCGCCGCCGGCGCGCCCGAGGGGATCGACGACGCGGTGCGGGCCGAACTGACCAGCCTGCGCGAGAGCATCGACAACATCGATGCCGCGGTGGTCCACATGCTGGCCGAGCGCTTCAAGGCGACCCAGCGGGTCGGCCGCCTCAAGGCCGAGCACAAGCTGCCGCCGGCCGACCCGGCCCGGGAGCGGGACCAGATCAAGCGGCTGCGGGAGCTGGCCGCCGGGGCCAAGCTCGACCCGGTCTTCGCGGAGAAGTTCCTGAACTTCATCATCGCCGAGGTCATCAGGCACCACGAGGCCATCGCCCGCGCCTGAACCCGGGCTACGGACCTCCCGCAGACCTGCTCCGGACGTGTTCCGAGGTGCCGCCGCGATGTCGGAGGCGGCTAAGTCCCGGATTTCGTGCGGCTCCCCGGTTGGCGTAGCGTGCAGGTTTCCCCAGCCGGAGAGGTGGAGCAGCGACGATGGCGGTGAACCTGCCCGAAACGCCGAGCGGAGCTCCCAGCGGATCCGCCGTACCAGCCGCCCGGGACGTCCAGGACGGACCGCCCGCTCCGGGCGCGTCCGGTGGGCGCGCCGAGGCCCGCCGCCGGGCCGGGGGGTCGCGCGGCCGCAAGGCCCGCCGGGCGGGGCGCCGTCCCCGGCCGTGGTGGGTCGAGATACCGGCGATGGCGGCGGTCGGCCTGCTGGTCGCCCTGCTGATCAAGACCTGCCTGTTCCAGGTCTTCACCATCCCGTCCGGTTCGATGGAGAACACCCTGCGGGTCGGCGACCGGGTCGGCGTGAACAAGCTCGCGCCGCTGACCGGTTGGACGCCGGAGCCGGGGCAGCCGGTGGTGTTCAAGGACCCGGGGAACTGGCTGCCGCCGCAGCCGGTCGACACCAACCCGTTGACCGACGCCGTGAGCTCGGTGCTGAGCTTCGTCGGGCTGGTGCCGCCGAAGGACGACAACTACCTGGTCAAGCGGGTCATCGCGACCGGCGGCCAGACCGTGCAGTGCACGGGCACCACGCTGACCGTGGACGGCAGGAAGGTCGACGAGCCGTACCTCCACCCCGGCGACGACTCCTGTGCGGGGCTGGACTTCGGCCCGGTGAAGGTGCCCTCGGGCTACATCTGGGTCGAGGGCGACCACCGCAGCGACTCGGCGGACTCGCGCTGGCACCGGCAGGGGCCGGGCGGCGGCGCCGTGCCGGTGGGCAACGTGGTGGGCCCGGTGTCGGCCGTGGTGTGGCCGGTCAGTCACCTCGACTGGTTCGGCTGGACCGGCCGCTGACCCCGGCCGCCGTCGCGACCGCCTCGACCGGCGCCTCCGCCTCCGCCTCCGTCTCCGCCGGTCGGCTCGTCTGCGCGACGAAGGCGCCCGCCAGGACCAGCAGACCGCCCGCGACCTGCGGCAGCCCCAGGTGCTCGCCGAGCAGGACCCAGGCCAGCACGGTGGCGACCACCGCCTCCAGGTTGGCCACCACCCCCGCGATCGGCGGCGAGAGGTACCCGACGGAGACCACGCCGGTCAGGTAGGCGAGCACGGTCGCGATCAGGACCATCCAGGCGGCGGGGATCAGGGCGGGCAGGCTGTGCCCGTTCATCACCACGGACCCGCCCAGCAGGCCCCAGTCGGCCTGCCAGGGCCGGGTGAGGACGGTGAGCAGGACGGCGCCGACCAGCAGCCCGAACGCGCTGACGGCCAGCGGGTCGACCGGGCGGTCGCCCCGGCGGCCGGCGTCGGCGAGCAGGAAGTAGCCGACCTGGCAGCAGGCCGCGCCGAGGGCGAACAGCACGCCCAGCGCGTCGAAGCCCAGGCCGTTCCAGACCTCCACCACGCAGGCCAGCCCGGCCACCGCGACGCCGGCGCCGACGGCCGCGCCCCGGCTGATCGGCTTGCGCTGCACGAACTTGACGTAGCCGATCAGCAGCGGCGGCCCGAGGTACTCGATGAGCAGGGCGACGCCGACCGGGATGCGGGAGATCGCGGCGAAGTAGCAGGCCTGGACGCCGGCCACGGCGAGCAGGCCGAAGCCGATCAGCAGGCCGGGGCGGCGCAGGACGGCGTCGCGGTGCCGGTAGGCGATCGGGAGGAGGGCGACGGCCGCCCCGGTGACCCGGAGCCACACCACGTGCAGGGGGGAGAGTCCGGCCTCGATCAGTGGCTTGGCCGCGGTGCCGGAGCCGCCGAAGGCGAAGGCGGAGACCAGCGCGAGGCCGAGGCCGAGGGTTCTGCCCGAAGGGAGGGTGGGCGAGGCCGTTGATCTGTGCACTGGCGCATTGTGACAGTCATACCGATGTCGCGGTAAGGCGCCATTTCGGCATTTGGTCCTGGTCTGAACTGTCCGTAGAGGCGCGGTGACGCACCTCGGCCGGACCACCGACCCGAGGTCGGTGGTCCGGCCGAGATGCGCGCGCGGCGCGGGCGGAGCGGGGCGGCGATCAGCCCCCGGATCCCGTCCCCGTACCGGTGCCCCCGCCCGCCTCGCCGGTGGGCTGGGTGGTGGGCTGACCGGTGGGGTCGGTGGTCGGCTTGGTGGTCGGCGTCGGCTTGGTCGTCGGCCGGCCGGTGGGCCGTGAGGTGGGCTGGGTGGTCGGGGCGGTGGTGGGGGCGGTGGTCGGACCGGTGCCCGTCCCGCCGGAACCGGAGTCGCCGCCCGAGCCGGTGCCGGTGGAGCCGGTGCCCGAGCCGTCGCCCTGCTGGCTGCCCGCGCCGGTGGTCGGCGTGGCGCTGCCGGTCGAGGGGGTGCTGCTCGGCGTGCTCGGGGACGTCGGCAGGTCGGAGGCGCCGGAGTCGCCGCCGTCCGCCGGGGTCGGGAAGTCGCTGACCGGCTGGCCCTTGAGCGCGGCCTTCATGTAGGCGGTCCAGATCTGGGCCGGGAACTGGCCGCCCGCCGCGCCGTTGATCCCGCCGACGCCGCTCAGGCTGACCTGGGCGCCGGTGCCCGGGTCCTGGCCGAACAGCGCGACCGAGGTGACCAGCTCGGGCGTGTAGCCGACGAACCAGACGGACTTCTGGTCGTCGGTGGTGCCGGTCTTGCCCGCGACCGGACGGCCCAGCGCCTGGGCCCGGAAGCCGGTGCCGCCCGGGTCGCTCACGACGCCCTGGAGCATCGAGGTGACCTGGTTGGCGGTGTCCGCGCTGATCGCCTGGGTGGTCTTGTGCGCGGGCAGCTGCACGGCCTCGCCGGCGCGGTCCACCGACTGCACCAGCCACGGGGTGATCTGCTTGCCGCCGTTGTCCAGGGTGGCGTACACGCCGGCCATGTCGAGCACGCTCGGGGTGGCCGCACCCAGCGGGATGGAGGGCACCGGGTCCAGGCCCGGGGTGCCGGCGGGCAGGCCCAGCGCGATGCCGGTGTCCTTGACCTTCTGCAGCCCGGTGTCCTGCGCGAGCTGGGCGAACACCGAGTTCACCGACTTGTCGATGGCCTGCTGCAGGGTGATCTGGCCGTAGCTGACGTCGCCCTCGTTCGGCGGCGCGTACGGGGTGCCCTTGCCGCCGCGGACCTTGCGGCCGCTGGTGCCGTCGTAGACGGTGCGCGGGGTGACGGTCCGGCCGTCCTGGGTCTTGGCGTTGTTCTCGAAGGCGGCGGCCAGCGCGATCGCCTTGAAGGTCGAACCGGCCTGGTAGTCGCGCCGGGTCGCGTTGTCCACGTAGTGCTTCACGTAGTCGACGCCGCCGTACAGGGCGACCACCGCACCGGTCTTCGGGTCGACGGAGACGGCGCCGGCCTGGGCGGCCGCGTCCTTCTTCCGCTTGTCCGGGTTCAGGGTGTCGTGCAGCTGCGCCTGGACGGAGTCCTGGAGGGCCTGCTGGCGGGTCGGGTCGATGCTCAGCTTGATCGTGTAGCCGCCCTTGGCCAGCTCGGTCTCGCTGATGATGTTGTTCGAGGTCAGGTACTGGGTGGCCGCGTTCACCAGGTAGCCGGACTGGCCGGACAGGCCCGGGTTGGGCTGCGGGTCCTTGACGTCCGGGAAGGTGGCCTTGGCCCGCTCGTCGGCGCCGAGCCAGCCCTCCTTGACCATGCCGTCCATGACGTAGTTCCAGCGGTTGACGGCGTTCTGCTTGCCCGCCGGGGTCGCGGTGGCCACGTCGTAGGCGCTCGGGGCGTTCAGCAGGGTCGCCAGGTAGGCGCCCTGGGCCGGGCTGAGCGCGGAGGCGTCGATGCCGAAGTACGCCTGGGCGGCGGCCTGGATGCCGTAGGCGCCGCGGCCGTAGTACGAGGTGTTCAGGTAGCCGGAGAGGACGTCGTCCTTGCTCTCGGTGGCGTCCACCTTGATGGCGATGAAGAGCTCCTTCACCTTGCGGGTGACGGACTGCTTCTGGTCCAGGTACGTGTTCTTCACGTACTGCTGGGTGATGGTGGAGCCGCCCTGGGTGCCCTCGCCCTTGGCGGTGTTGAGGGCGGCCCGGACCAGGCCCTGCACGTTGACGGCGCCCTCGTTGTAGAAGTTGCGGTCCTCGGCGGCCAGCGCCGCGTGCTGGGCGGCGGGGGAGACCTTGTCCAGGCCGACGTTCTGCCGGTTGGTCTGGCCGGTGCGGGTGATCACCGAGCCGTCGGAGTAGAGCCAGGTGTTGCTCTGCGCGGTCGCCGCGGCGTGCGCGTCGGGCACCTTCACCAGCGCGACCCCCAGGGCGAACAGGCCGACGCCGAGCAGCAGCGCCGAAGCGAGGCCGAGCAGCGTCATCCGCCAGGTGGGTATCAGCCGGCGCCAGCCGGTGCGCTTGGGGCGGCGCGGCTTCTTGCCGCCGGGGGTGGGGGTGGAGCGCTTGAGTCGCTTGACCGGCGGGAGGCCGATCGGCGGCCGGCCGCTCTGGGCGTTTCGGAACAAGGCGCGGCCTTTCCTGCGGGCGGACCGGGCCAGCCTGCACGGACGGGGACATCGGCGGTTAGGGACCTTTGTCCCGATTCCGGTTTACTGCCCTGGACGAGCCGGGCGGGCCTCATGGCTCCACCGGAACGGCAATCGAGACCGACATCACACATAAAACGGACATCGAGGGCCAAAAAATCGGGGAGCCCCTCGCTGCTGCGAGAGGCTCCCCAACTGTCTGTGCGCCGCCAGGGACTCGAACCCCGGACCCGCTGATTAAGAGTCAGCTGCTCTAACCAACTGAGCTAGCGGCGCCTGCTGACCTGGAAAACAATACACGGTTCCCGGGGGTGCCTCGCACCGCGGCGGTTCCGCCGGGCTCCGGGATGACCGTTTCCTCCCGGTTGGGGCGGAGTTCTTGCCCGGTTAGGGTGGAAACGTGCCCAGCCCCCCGCCCGGACACCCCCGCCCCCGAACCCACCCGCGGCCGCCCTCCCGGCGCCGCCGGCCGTCGGACCGGCGCGCGCGGACCGCGGTCGCCGCCCTGCTGCTGCTCAGCGCGGTGGCGTACACCGCGTGGGTGCTGGAGGTCGTGCTCAGCACCGGGCTCGACCCGGTGCAGGCGTACATCAGCGAACTCGCCGCCGAGGACCAGCCGCTCGGCGGCCTCTTCCGGGCCACCGACCTCGCGGCCGGGCTGAGCGTGCTCGCCGCCGCCCTCACCGCCCTCGCCACCGGGCAGGCCCGGAACGCCGCGCCACCCGGTCGACGCGCCGCGGCCCCCGGCCAGGACCGTTCGGCCCCCGGCCGGGACCGCTGGGCGCTGGTCGGCTGGTCCGCCCTGGCCCTGTTCGGCGCCGCCACCGCCGCCGACTCCCGGCTGCCGCTCAGCTGCGCCCCCACCAGCGACGAGATGTGCGCGGCCCGGGAGACCGCCGGACTGGTCCCCGCCACCCACACCGCCCACGCCGTCACCAGCAGCCTCGCCATGCTGGGCGCGCTCACCGCACTGGTCGCGCTCACCGTCCTCGCCCGCCGCCGGCACCGCTGGCCGGCGGTGCGCCGGCTCGGGCCCTGGCTGCTCGGCGCCGAACTGCTGGCCACCGGCTGGAGCCTCGGCGCGATCGCCGCCTTCCAGGCCGGTCGAGGCACCTGGGCGCTCGGTGCCGGGCAGCGGTTGCAGGTGCTGCTGGTCGCGCTCTGGCTGGCCGTCCTGGCCGTGGCCGTCGCCCGTTCGTCCGACCCGCAGGCGCTGCCCGCCCCGGAGGCCCAGGACACCCAGGACGCGCCGGGCACGCCGGAGGCCGCCGACCGGAGACGGACGTGAGCGCGCCGGCGGTCCGCGCCCGCTTCCTGCGCGTCGACGGCGTCCCGCTGCACGTCCGTACCGAGGGCAGCGGCCCGCTCTGCCTGCTCACCGGCGGCCTCGGCAGCAGCTGGTTCGACTGGGACCTCGTCGTCCCGTTCCTCACCCCGTACCGCACCGTGGTCCGCTTCGACCGGCCCGGTTACGGGCTCAGCGCCGCAGAACCGGCCACCGGGCGGCGGCCCGCCCCGACGGTGGCCGGCGAGGCCGACCGGATCCGCGCGGTGCTGGACGGCCTCGGGCTGGGCGGGCCCTGCACGGTGGTCGGCCACTCGCTCGCGGGCTTCCACGCGGAGGCCTTCGCCCGGCTGCACCCCGAGCGGACCGCCGGGCTGGTCCTGGTCGACGGCAGCGTCGAAGCGGCGGCCCGCCCGTACCCGGCGCCGGCCGTACGGGACCTCGCGGCCCGGGCGGTGGCGGGTGCCGCGACCGCCCTCGCCGTCCCGTACCTGCTCGGCCCGACCGCCCGCCGGGTGACCGCCCGGCTGTCCACCGTCCGCCGGGAGGACCTGGCCCCGCCGCCGCTGGTCCGGCACTGCTACCGCACCGGACGGGCACTGCGCGCGCTGCTCCGGGAGAACGGGCGCTACCTCGACATGGCCGCCGAGCTGGACGCGCTGCGCCGGGCCCGGCCGCTGCCCGAGGACCTGCCGATCACCGTGCTGGCCGCCGACGACGGCTGCCGGACCAGCCGGACCGAGTCCTGGCTGGCCGACCAGCGGGGGCTCGCGACGCTGCTCGGGGCGGACTTCCGGACCACGGCGCCGGCCGGGCACCTGGTGATGTTCGACCGTCCGGACGCGGTGGCCTCCGCCGTCCTCGACACCCGCTGACGGCGCCGGAAGCGCGGAAATGCCTGGAAATGCCTGGAAACGCCGGAAGGCCCTTCGCTCTCGCGAAGGGCCTTCCGGCTGAATGTGCGCCCCCAGGGACTCGAACCCCCGACCCGAGGATTAAGAGTAAGCATCAATAACA